>CAXMOH010000455.1:0-5365 GCA_964194855.1 uncultured Hyphomicrobium sp. | reverse complement strand
TGCTCTGGAGAATGAAGTACT
Source organism: uncultured Hyphomicrobium sp. (assembly GCA_964194855.1). GTDB lineage: Bacteria > Acidobacteriota > Vicinamibacteria > Fen-336 > Fen-336 > JAJDNS01. The sequence continues at coordinate 5,344 of CAXMOH010000455.1, read as the reverse complement.
CCGGCATCAGGCGACCGGAGGTCGAGCTTCTCGAGCCGAAGGTGAAGCTGAGCCCCCCGATGTCCCTGGGGAACTCGTCGGATCGCTGCAGGCCGGTGTCGGCGTGGGCGATGAAGTAGGAGGAATACCGCGGATCCGTCTCTCCCTGGGCGATGGCCGTGGCGCCGGGCACCGCCTGGCGCGCCTGCACCCCGGTCAACCCGCCGAACCAGGCCAGCATCACGTCGGCGTTCTTGAACAGCTCCACCGACGCCTGGTAGTCCCTGACCGGAACGTACTCCACCGGAACGCCGAGACGCCGACTCAGGAACGCGACCAGGGGTTGGAACTTCTCCTGGAGCTCGGTGGTGTTCTGGTCGGGCACCGCGGTGAAGGCCAACACCCGCGTTCCCGAAGACGGGGCGTCGCCTCCGCAGCCGTGAACAAGAAGGCCGAGGCACGCGACGGTGGCACACCGCAGGGGTGTCACACGCATGATCGTTGGTCTCGCACCCGGGCGTGCAGAGACATCAGAGGGGCTTCAGGTCGCCCAGCATCGTCGGGATGAGCTCCGAGACCGTCGGGTGGATGTGCACCGCCCTCTGGATGACGGTGTAGGGCTGCCGGGAGTACATGACATCCAGGATGGAGTGGATCACCTCGTCGCCTTCGGTCCCGAGGATCGAGGCGCCCAGGATCTGCTTCGACTCCGCATCCACGAGGATCTTCATGAAACCCTGGGTCTCCCCCTTCTCCTTGGCCCGGCTGATCCGCTTCATGGCGCGGGTGGCCATGAGGGCCTTGCGGCCCGACTTGCGGACCTGGGCCTCGGTGAGACCCACCCGCCCCAGAGCGGGATCGATGAAGAGCCCATACGTCACGATCCGATCGCTGACACGGCGCGGATCGTCGTCCAGAAGGTTGGCTGCCACGATCTCGAAGTCGTTGTAGGCCGTGTGTGTGAAGGCACCCCGGCCGTTGCAGTCGCCGAGCGCCCAGATCCCCTCGACGTTCGTCTTCAGCTCGTCGTCGACCCGGACGTAGCCCCGCTCGTCGACCTCCACCCCGGCCTTGTCGAGGCCCAGATCGTCGGTGTTGGGCTTTCGTCCCACAGCGAGCAGGAGATGGGAGCCGTCGACCTCTTTGTCGCCCGTCTCGCAGTCGACCTGGAGTCGGACGCCCTTCCCTCTCGCCTCTCCTCGGATGCAGTCCGCGTTGAGACGGACGTTGATACCCTCGTTCTCCAGGATCTCCGTGACCGCCTGGGAGACGTCCTCGTCCTCGCGGTAGATGATCCGCGGTCCCTTCTCGATGATCGTGACCTTGCTGCCGAAGCGGCGATACATCTGCCCGAACTCGAGACCGATGTAGCTTCCGCCGACGATGACGAGGTGCTCCGGAAGGAAATCGACATCCATCATCCCGGAGTTCGTCAGGACGTCGACGCCCTCGAAACCCGGCGGGACGAACGCGCGCCCTCCGACATTGACGAAGATCCGCTCGCCCTCGAGCAGCTCCTCTCCCACCCGGAGCTGCCGGGGGCCCTCGAACCGGGCGTGGCCTTCATAGACGGTGGCGTTCTCCATTCCCTTGAGCCACGTCTCGACGCCACGATTCGACGCGCCGGCCAGCTCGTCCTTTCGGGCCTTCACCTTCTTCATGTCGACGGTGACGGAGCCGTCCAGCATCACCCCGTACTCGGCAGCGCGACGGGCGAGGTGGGCCGTCCGGGCGCTCGCCACGAGGGTCTTGGTGGGGATACAGCCGGTGTTGACGCAGGTCCCGCCAAAGCGGCCGCGTTCGACGATGGCCACCTTCATCCCCGACCCGGCGAGCCGCCCGGCCAGAGCCGGTCCGGCCTGACCCGTCCCCACAATGATCGCGTCGTACTTCGTAGCCATGGCGCGCTGGCCTCCCCTCACTGGTCCCGTGTTGCGCTCGGTCCTTCGACTATACATCCGCCCGAGGAGCTCGTCGTAGACTGGGATGAGGCGAGGAATGAGGCGTGCCAAGCACGCGCCGCGCGAAGGGGGAGCGCCAATGACGAATGAGAGCACGCCGGTCTGGGAGCGCGGGGCTCCCCGGGTTGGTCAGACCGCGGAGCGGTCTCGACTCGTCGAGTCGAAAGACATCCGCCTCTTCACCGAGATCAGCGGGGATCGCAACCCGCTCCACTACGACGAGGCCGCAGCAGCAGCGTCCCGCTTCGGTGAGATCGTGGTGCAGGGTGGCATCACCAGCGCGATCCTGAACGCGGTCGTCGCCGAGGACCTGCCCGGGCCGGGAACCGTGTTTTTGCAGGTGGACTGGAAGTTCACGGCGCCTGTCCGCCCGGGAGACACCATCACGGGCGCCGTCGAGGTCCTGGAGTCCCGGGAGGACAAGCCCATCACGAAGCTCGCCACGACAGTCACTCGCCAGGACGGCGTCACGGTCCTCGAGGGGACGGCGGTGTGCTACACGATGGCCATCGCCGGCCCCTGACCAGCCGGCGACCTCCGGCGCCAGGCTCCCGGCAACAGCGGCTGTGCCTCGACACGCCCCCGGGCCCGGTGCTACCTTCGTCCCATCCCCCGAAGGACGGTCGATCCTCTCTCTCGACTCTGCCGCGGCCGGGCGGAGTTGCCCGTGCCACCGCGGGGCATGAAAGGCAAGATGGAACCCGGCGACATCACCCAGCTTCTGAGGGCCTACGATGCGGGCGACCAGGGCGCCTTCGACCGGATGGTCCCGCTGGTGTACGACGAGCTCCGTCGCCTGGCCCGCCGGCACATCCGCCGGGGCCCCAGGGGCCAGACACTGAACACGACAGGGCTCGTCCACGAGGCCTATCTGAAGCTCGCTGGCAGCCCGTCGTTGCACCTTCGAGACCGCGGCCACCTGATGGCCGTCACCGCATGTGCCATGCGTCAGATCATGGTGAGCCGCGCCCGAGCCCGGATGGCCGACAAGCGCGGCGCCGGCGTCGCCCCCGTCGAGCTCGAAGAGGGACAGGTTGGCGTCGAGCCCGCAGCCGAGTGGTTGATCGACCTCGACCGCGCGCTGGCCGGTTTGCGATCCCACGACGAGCGCCTGGCCCGGGTGTTCGAATGTCGCTACTTCGCCGGCCTGAGCGAGGAGGAGACGGCCGAGGCCCTGGACATCTCGCTCCGCACCGTCCAAAGGGGCTGGATGCGATCCCGCGCGTGGCTCCGAGACGCGCTCGAGAACAGCCCGGGGAGCGCCGAGAGCTAAGAGACCGTGGCTGAGGAACGCGACTGGGCGCGTCTCGACGAGCTGCTGGACGGGGCCCTGGAACAGCCCACGGAGCGGCGAGCGGCCTGGCTCGCCGAGGCGTGCTCCGACGACGACGCGCTACGCGCGCGGGTCGAGTCCCTCCTGAAGCTCGCCGAAGAGGACGGCGACGGTCTCTCCCCGGGCGGCGGCCTCCAGGGTGCGGTCTGGGACGACCTGGCCGAGAGCCTCGGCCCGGACAGCGCCCCGAGCATCGCGCCGGGCAGCCGCCTCGGACCCTACGAGATCCGGGGGGTGCTGGGCGCGGGCGGCATGAGTCGTGTGTATCGCGCGTACGACCCGGGTCTCGATCGGGATGTGGCGATCAAGGCGCTCTTCCGGGACCTCTCTGCAGAGGAGAAGAGCCTGCGCCGCTTCGAACGGGAGGCCAAGTTTCTGGCGACACTCAGCCACCCGAACATCGCCAGCATCTACGGGTTCCACGTCTTCGACGAAAGACCGTACCTGGTGCTCGAGCTCGTCGAGGGCGAGACGCTCGATGAGATTCTGGCCCGCGGCCCCCTGCCACAGGACGCGGCCGTTCGCATCACCCGACAGGTGACAGAGGCCCTGGAAGAGGCCCACAACAAGGGAATCGTCCACCGCGACCTCAAGCCGTCGAACGTGAAGATCACACCCGAGGGTCGAGTCAAGGTCCTCGACTTCGGGATCGCCCGGAGGGTGGCGCCACGAGCCGGCGCTCACATCTCGGCGACCGCCACCCTCACCCACGCCGGCACCATCCTCGGGACGGCTCCCTACATGAGCCCAGAGCAGGCCCGCGGCGAGCCCGCCGACGAGAGAACGGACATCTGGGCACTCGGCTGCATGCTCTACGAGATGCTCACCGGACGGCGGGCGTACACGGGCCGCACGGTGTCGGATCTCCTCGCCTCGGTGCTGCGCGACGAGGTGGATTTCCAGAGCCTGCCCCCCGAGACGGGGGGGGCCGTGCGCCGCCTCCTCCGTCGCTGTCTCAGGAAGGATCCTCGAAGCCGCTTCCAGCACGTCGGCGACGTGCGCGTCGAGCTCGAGGACATCGAAACCGACTCGGAAACGGCACAGGGCACGACCCCGGCCGACGGATGGCGGAGACGGGGTCCGACCGCGCTGCCCTGGGCGCTGGCCGCGCTCTTCGGCGTCGCCGCGGTGGGGGCGATCGTGCTCCGGCCGGCCGCCCAGACCGTCCGTCCCACGCAAAGCAGCTCCCGCCGCTTCGTGTTGGACCTGCCGCCCGGGGCGCAGATGCCGAAGGGCGACTACGCCTCCCCCGTGGCGCTCTCCCCGGATGGACGTACGGTCGTCGTTCTTGCCGAGGAAGATGGCAACGAGGGGGCCGAGCTCTACCGGCGCAGCCTCGGGCGGCTCGACTGGGGAGCCCTGCCGGGAACCCGTGGGGCGTGGCAGCCCTTCTTCTCCGCAGATGGGCAACAGGTCGGGTTCTTCGCTCAGGGGCAGCTCAAGCGAGTGGCCCTCGACGGCACGCCTCCGGTCGCAGTCACCGACGTCGGTCGAAATCCTCGAGGTGCCACGTGGACGCCCAACGGGACGATCGTCTTCGGCCCCTCACAGACCTCGGGGCTCATGCGCGTCGACGCACGGGGTGGCACGGCCCAATGGCTCACCAGGATTGACGGGTCGACCGACGAGCGCTCACACCGATGGCCTCACGCGCTGCCGGATGGTCGGACGATCCTGTTCACGGTGGACTTCATGGACGGGACGTTCGACGACGCGCAGATCGAGGCGGTCTCGCTCGAAACCGGAGAACGACACACCGTGCTGCGCGGTGGAGCGCACGGCCGCTACGTCCCGAGCGGCCATCTCCTCTACGCGAACCGGGGGCAGCTCTGGGCCGTCCCCTTCGACGACGCGCGCGCACGAGTGACCGGGACTCCGGTTCTCGTCCTCGACGGGATCGCCTACGATCTCAGAAACGGAGGCACGAAGGTGTCGGTGGCAGGCGACGGTACCCTCGCCTACGTCCCCGGGCAGTCGACCTCTCGGGACCGTCATCTGGTCTGGGTGGACGCCCTCGGCCAGCGTGAGCCCTTGACACGGGACGAGCGTCGCTTCCACGACCCCCGCCTGA
>CAXMOH010000454.1:0-6237 GCA_964194855.1 uncultured Hyphomicrobium sp. | reverse complement strand
TTCTCCGAGATCGTCGAGAGAGCTCCGACCAGCCCGCACCGGGCACAGGCCCTGTTCTCAGGCGCGCTGGCCCGGGAGACCCTGGGCGACCTCGAGGGCGCGGCGCTCTGGCGGCAGGAGCTCGTGCAACAGTACCCGGGCAATCCGTGGGCGGAGCGTCTCAGCCTTGAGGACCCGGCGTAGCAACAAGGACAGTCACTCAGGGTGCCGCCGCGACTCCATCTGGCGGACGATCGTGTCCGCGGCGGCCGCCGGGTCCTGGGCCTGGGTGATGGGGCGGCCGACCACGATGTAGTCGGCGCCAGCGGAGAGGGCGGTTGCCGGCGTGGCCGCGCGGGCCTGGTCGCCCATCGCTGCGCCCTCCGGGCGAATGCCCGGGGTCACGATCAGGAAATCCGTCCCGCACGCCTCGCGGATCAACGCCACCTCGTGAGGCGACGCCACGACCCCGTCGAGACCCGCCTCCTTCGCCAGCAGGGCCAGCCGGCGCACCGAGTCGGGGATCGAGCCGGCGACCCCGATCTGTTTCAGCGCGCCCTCGTCGTGGCTGGTGAGGATGGTGATGGCGAGAACGCGCGTCTGGGCCGGGAGCGCCCCCACGGCCGCCTCGAGCATGGCTCGCCCTCCGAGACCGTGCACGTCCACGAGCGACACGCCGAGCCGGGACGCGCTTCCCACCGCACCGGCCACGGTGTTCGGGATGTCGTGAAACTTCAGATCGAGAAACACCTTCTCGCCTCGCCCCACGATCTCCTGGACGAGCTCGGGGCCGGCGGCGGTGAACAGCTGGCTGCCGACCTTGAAGAGACCCACACGCCCCGCGAGTCGATCGACCAGGGACCGGGCCGCGCCCGCATCGGGCACGTCCAGGGCCACGATCAGCCTGTCGCGGGCCTTCACTCGCACCCCTCCGTCCCGCAGTCGTCGGCATCGGAGGAGCCCGGGAGCTCCAGCGACCCGACCACGTCGCGGATGTCGTCCAGGCCCTGTCGCTCCAGCCAGCTCTCGAGGTCGGCGAGGATGTGCTCGTGGACCCCGGGGTGCACGAAGTTCGCCGTGCCGATCTGCACCGCAGGGCATCCCGCGATGAGGAACTCCAGGGCATCGTTCGCCGACGAGATGCCCCCGATGCCGATCACCGGGATCCCGACGGCCTGCGCCGCTTGCCAGGCCATCCGCACCGCCACCGGCCGGATTGCCGGCCCCGAGAGACCGCCCGTGCCGTAGGCCAGCTTCGGCCGTCGTGTCTCGACGTCGATGGCGAGCCCGAGCAGCGTGTTGATGCACGACAGAGCGTCCGCTCCACCCTCCTCGGCGGCTCGAGCCAGCAGCGCGATGTCGGTCACGTTGGGAGACAGCTTGGGGATCACGGGGAGGCGCGTGGCCTTGCGCACCGCGGCCACCACGTCGTGGGTCATTCGGGGATCGCCGCCGAAGGCGATGCCGCCTTTCTTGACGTTCGGGCAGGAGATGTTGATCTCCAGCCCGTGGATCCCCGGGACGCCGTCGCAGACGCGGGCCACCTCGGCGTACTCTTCTACGGTGTCGCCGCAGACGTTGACCAGATGCACGGTGTCGTGGCGAGCCACCCGGGGCGCGACGTCCCTGACGAAGGCCTTGATGCCGATTCCCTGCAGGCCGATGGCGTTGAGGAGACCGGACGGAGTCTCTGCGATCCGGGGAACGGGGTTGCCGTCCCGCGGCTCCATGTAGAGGCCCTTCGAAACGAGGCCCCCGAGTCGGGAGAGGTCGAGGATCTCCTCGTACTCGATCCCGTATCCAAACGTGCCCGAGGCCGCGATCAGCGGGTTCTTGAAGCGGAGCCCGGCAATCTCCACCCCGAGGTTCATGCTCCCGCCCCCGGCGCCGCCCGGCGCGCCCGGGAGACGTCCTCGCCGGGCCAGCGCACTCGAGCCGCGTCGAACACCGGCCCCGCGGTGCACGCGCAGCGGTATCCCGCCCTCTCATCCCCGGCCTCCTGGACTCTCACGACACAACCCAGGCACGTGCCCACCCCGCAGCCCATCCACGGATCCAGGCTCACCTCGGCCTCGAGCCCCCGTGCCTCCGCCAGGTGCGCGACCGCTTCCAGCATCGGCTCCGGCCCGCAGGCGTAGAGGCGGGCCGGTCCCGTCTCCCGATCCAGCCACTCCTCGAGCGGTCGGGTCACCCGCCCCGTCACGCCGGTGCTTCCGTCCTCGGTGGTCGGGACGACGGGAGCCCCGAGGGCGCTCATGTGATCGAGCAGCGGAAGATCCTCGGAGCTTCGCCCGCCATAGAAGAGCCGCCCGCGCCCGCCGTCCTGCTTCAGCTCGTCGAGGAACAGCCGGAAGGGGGCGACCCCGTACCCTCCGGCGACGAGGAGCGCCTCGGTGCCCCGCGGCGGGGTCGAGAAGTGATGCCCCAGTGGGCCGAGACACTGGGCCAACTCGCCCACGTCGAGGGCGCTCAGTGCGTGCGAGCCCTGTCCCACGTCCTTGACGAAGAGTGTGAACGTCTCGGCACCCGGGTCCGTCGCCATGATCGAGAACGGGCGCCGCAGCGGGGGATCCGCCGATGTGCCGGCCTTGATCATCACGAACTGCCCCGCACGGGCCTCGCGGGCGATCTCGGGATGGCGAAAGCTCAGCAGCCAATACGGGCCCCGGAGCCCCTGGCGGGCCACAAGCGGGACAATCCGGTTGACGGGCATCCGATCGATCATACCCGCGCCTACCGCCAGGCGTCGACCGCAAGGCGGGGATCGGCTAGTCTCCATTCACGATGATGCGCCGCATGCTGGCGAGCGCGGCCCTGGCGGCGTCGATCGGCGCCGCGTGCCTGTGCATCCTGGCCCTCTACCTCAACCCGATGCTCCAGCTCTCCACCGAGGCGCTGGCACTCGGGCTGTGCCTGTTTCTCCCCTGGACGCTGGGCGGGACGCTGATCCTCGCCGTCGCGGCCCTCGTCGGAAGGCTCGCGAAGTGGTGGGCGCGCCCGCCCCGCTCGGTCGTCGACGGCTGGCCCTACTTCGCTTCGCTGGTGTTCCTCGCCCTCGGCGCCGTCAGCGTTCTCTACTGGCACAACCTCTTCAGCTATCGACATTCGATACCCGTCGACGCTCTGCGTGCTCTTGCGCTCTCGTCCGTCATCATCTCCGGGGGGGTTGTCGTCCTCCTCGCCGTCGGGCTCGACTTCTTCCTTTTTTCCCGTGAAACGCGAGCGCCCGCCGCCGTGCTCACGGTCCTCACTCCGGTCCTGGCCCTCGCCGTGCCCCTGGCTCTCCGTCCCGAGCCGTCCACGCCCTCTCCGGCGATCCCGGTCCAGCTCGACAACGTGCGCCCCGCCCGGCGCGTCATCCTCGTCGGGATCGACGGGCTCGGCCCGGCCGACCTGCGCGACACCCCCGAGGGCGGTCGGGTTCCCTCGCTGGTGCGGCTGGCGCGTCGCGGGGCGTTCGGCCCGCTCTCCACCCTGCGGCCGACCGAGGGGCCACCCATCTGGACCACCATGCTCACCGGGCGCCTGCCGCGGGACCACGGCATCAAGAGCTTCTTCACGTACCGTCTTCGCTGGTCGCCCAGCGAGTGGGCGCTCCTCCCGAAGGGGGCGTTCGTCGGCCGGCTCGAGCGGGCCGGCCTCGTCTACCGCAGGCCTGTCACCTCTTCATCCAGGGGCCGCCGAGCGATCTGGAACGTGCTCGACGCCTTCGGGATCCCTGCGGGGCTGGTGCGGGTCTGGGGCACCCACCCGCCGGAGACGATCCGGGGCTTCGTCCTGTCTCCCTACTTCCACGCCCTGCGCGACGACCCGGAGCGCGTGAGGGGAACACTCCATCCCCCGGGCCTGCTCGCGGAGGTCCAGGCACGCGGGGTGGGCGCCGACGATCTCGATGCGGTCCTCCTCCGCGAGCTGGCCGATGCGCCCGCGCCGGGCGCTTCACCCCTCGAAGATCCCGCCCTTCGAGATCTCGCGACGCAGGCGCTGGCCCCCGACCTGAGCTACGCGCGAGCGGCGGGTGTCCTGCGGGGGGCCTACGACCCTCCGTTCTTCGCGCTCTCCTTCCACGGCTACGACGTGGCGGGCCACGCGTTTTATCGCTTTGCCCATCCGGAGCTGTTCGGCGACGTCTTGCCCGAGGACGAGAGGCGATACGGTCGGGTTCTCGACCGCTACGCGTCTCTCCTCGGCCAGTGGGTGGGCGAGCAGGCGGAGGGCCTCAGGCCGGGCGAGGTCCTGGTCGTGCTCTCGGGCTATGGCCTCGAGCCCGCACCGCTCGGCAGGCGCCTGCTCGGGTCGCTCACCGGGGAATCCGTCTCGGCCGCATCCCACGCTGGAGGGCCCGAGGGCTTCTTCCTTGCCGTGGGCGACGGGATCCGCCCGCAAGCCCGGCTTCAGGGAGCCTCGGTCCTCGACGTGGCACCGACGCTGCTCTACCTGATGGGCCTGCCCGTGGCCCGGGACATGGAAGGCCGGGTGCTGACGGAGATCCTCGATCCGGATTTCGCCCGCCAGAACCCTCTCACCTTCATTCCCAGCTACGAGAGCCTCGCCGTGGCTCCGGCGACGCCGGGGCTGCCCCTCGAGGAGCTGCCGCCCCTCCCGGAGGAGGGCGGGTGAGTCCTCGCCTCGTTCTGTTCGATATCGACGGGACCCTGCTGTCGACCGGCGGAGCCGACACCCGCGTTTTCGGGGGAGCGCTGCGCGAGGCCTTCGGGACCGTTGGGGACACTTTAGGATTCGAATACTCCGGCAAGACCGACCCGCAGATTGCTCGCGAGCTGATGGAGGAGGTGGGGTTCTCCAGGGACGAGATCGAGAAGCGTCGCAAACACGCCCTCGAGCAGTATCAGGAGCGCCTCGCCACGTCCTTGAAGCCCGCTGACGTACTCGCCAAGCCGGGAGTGACGGCGCTCCTCGAGGCACTCGACGCCGAGCCCCATGTGGCCCTCGGGCTCCTCACGGGCAATCTCGAGGCCAACGCCCGGCTGAAGCTCGAGCCCCTGGACGCGAACCGCTTCTTCGCCTTCGGGGCCTTCGGCTCCGACCACGAGGATCGCTATCGTCTGCCGGCGATCGCTCTCGAGCGGGCCCGCGCCACCCTCGGCATCCCCTTCGAAGGCCCCGACGTCGTGATCGTGGGGGACTCCGTCCACGACGTTCTCTGTGGTCGCGAACTCGGCGTCCGGGCCGTGGCAGTGGCCACGGGAAAGACGTCGCGGGAGCGCCTGACCGCCGCCGGCCCCGACGCCCTCCTCTCCGATTTCTCGAACACCCGCGCCAGCGTCGCCGCGATCGTGGGTGACGGGCACCGGCCGAGCTGAAGGCAGTTTCGGAGCGGCGGGCTCGGCAGAGCCGTCAGCCCGCTTCGGACGCGATGGCGGCACTCAGGTACACCTCCCCGCGAGTCACCGCGCGAATCCCTTCCACCAGCTCTTCCGGCACGCTGTCCTTCAGAATGTATCCGGCGGCGCCTGCGTCCAGCATTTGTTCCACGAAACGCCTGCCCGAGTGGATGGAGAGGGCCAGGACCCTGGCGCCGGGAGACTCGGAGACGATGTGGCGTGTCGCCTCGATCCCGCTCAGGCCCTTCATCGTGATGTCCATGACGACCACGTCCGGGGCGAGCTTCCGAAAGAGCTCGATGGCCTCCCGGCCGTCCCCGGCCTCGCCCACCACGGTGAGGTCCCCTTCGTCCTCCAGCAGGAGACGAACGCCCTTTCGAAGCACCGCATGGTCGTCCACCAGGAGAACGCTGAGACCCATGCCTACGCTGTCCCTCCTGAATCATGGCTCGGATGGGGGACCACGAGGACAGCCGCACACCCCAGGCCGGGGTCGGACTCGATCTCGAGGGAGCCGCCGAGGTCCCCCATGCGTTCACGGATACTGAAGAGGCCGAATCCCCCCTCGTCACTCCTGGCGCCGGCAACGGCGTGCTCATCGAAGCCCACGCCGTCGTCCTTCACGACAATCCTCAGCGTGTCCCCTTCGACTCTCATCCGGACGGACACCTCGCTCGCCCGAGCATGCTTGACCACGTTCGTGAGCAGCTCTCTCACGTTGCGGAACAGGATGGCCCGGGTGTCATCGCCCAGCCGAGTGCTCAGCTTGTCGGCGGTGAACTCCGTCTTCAGGCCGTGCACCGCATCATCCTCGCCTGTATCTCGGCCGGAAACGTCGATCCATCTTTTCGCAAGGCGGTGACTTCGTATCGTCACTTCGTGACCGAACCGCATGTTGTTCATCACCGTCTCG
>CAXMOH010000453.1:0-13127 GCA_964194855.1 uncultured Hyphomicrobium sp. | reverse complement strand
CGAGGGCCCGCTCGCGAAGCGACTCCTTGTCCAGCGCGATGAACCACTGCTCCGTCGCCCGGAAGATGATGGGCTTCTTGCAGCGCCAGCAGACCGGGTAGGAGTGGGTGTCCTTGCTGGCCTGGAGCAGCCGGCCCGCCTTGCGGAGGAAGTCCACGATCACCGGGTTGGCCGCGAACACCTTCTGGCCGGCAAAATGCTCGACCTCGTCGAGCAGGCGCCCTCGCGCGTCCACCGGGCAGTAGATGTCCAGGCCGTACTTGAGCCCGGTCAGGTAGTCGTCCCAGCCGTGGCCCGGTGCCGTGTGCACCACGCCGGTGCCGGTGTCGAGGGTCACGTACTCGCCCAGGACGCCGGGCGAGTCGCGATCGATCCACGGGTGGCGGAACCGCACGTGCTCGAGCTCGGCGCCCTTGATCTCGGCCAGCGGCTCTCCCAGGGCCACCGGGGCCTCGCTCGGGCTCCCTTCGGCCCAACGCGTCTGCGCTTGCTCCTCGAGCTTCTTCGCGATCAGGAGGACGTCCTCGGTTCCTTCCACCGGGAAGAAGCCGTAGTCCGCCTCCGGATGGAAGGCCAGCGCCAGGTTGGCCGGGAGGGTCCAGGGGGTCGTCGTCCAGATGACCGCGAAAACGCTCTTGCCGGCCAGGGCGGGGTGCGCTTTGGCGAAGCGGTCTCTCTCCCCGTCGGCCAGGGGAAAGCGGACGTCGATGGAAGGGCTGACGTGGTTCTCGTCGTACTCGACCTCGGCCTCGGCGAGGGCGGTCCTGCACGAGATGCACCAGTGGACCGACTTCTTCGCCTTGTACACGAGCCCGTGCTCGGCGAACGTGGCGAGCTGCCGCACGATGGTGGCCTGGTAGGAAGGCGACATGGTGAGGTAGGGGTTCGCCCACTCGCCCAGGACGCCGAGGCGCTCGAACTCGTCGCGCTGGATGTCCACGAACTTCTCCGCGTACTCGCGGCACGCCCCGCGGAACTCGATGGGCGACATCTCCCGCTTGCGGGAGCCGAGGCTGCGGTCCACCTGCAGCTCGATCGGGAGCCCGTGGCAGTCCCAGCCCGGGCGATAGGGGGCGTCGTGTCCGGTCATCGAGCGGCTGCGGACGACCACGTCCTTCAGGACCTTGTTGAGGATGGTCCCGAGGTGGATGTGGCCGTTGGCGTACGGTGGCCCGTCGTGGAACACGAACGACGGCCCGCCCTTTCGAGCCTCGCGAAGCTTCCCGTAGAGGTCGTCCTTCTTCCACGCCTCGAGGCGTTTCGGCTCGTTTTGAGCGAGGTTGCCCCTCATCGGGAAGTCGGTGTGAGGCAAGTTCAGCGTGGAACGCAGGTCGCGGGCAGTCATGAAGCGCTCAAACGAGCAAGGTAGCATGCGGCTCGAAAGGGCGTCAAATCAGTGACTACCGGGCAGTCGCAGGGCGTCGGATCGGCTAAAATGGGTCCGTGCCTGGCTTCATGACATCCCGATGGACCCGCTCCGCCGGTCGAGTCCTCCTGGTCGTTTCGCTCCTCGTCGTCCCGCTGGCCGCGTGCAACACCGGCGACGAGTGCACGACGTGTACGAGCGACGACGACTGCGAGATGGGCTTCGTGTGCTCCACGTTCAGCGACGACAGCCAGCGCTGCGGCTCCGGTGTCGGCGCCACCAGCTGCAACGTGCGCTGACGACTACTCCTGGTTGCGGGAGGCGAGGTCCGCTGCGATGGCCTCGGCGGCGGCGCTGTGACGGGCGCTCGGGCCCGGGCAGAAGCGCCACGCGAGAGCGCTCCCGATGAGCCCCGAGACGATGCTGAACAGCGGCAGGATCGCCAGCTGGGGGAGGAGAGTGAGCCAGAAAATCTGCGGCCAGCTCCCGCTCTGGAAGGTGTGCTCGGTCCCGGTCAGGCTCAGGGTCACGCTCACCAGCGACGACACGTCGTAGTGGGTCCCGAGGTGCAAGCGGGTGGCCACGACCCCGACGAACGCAACGAACCCTCGGACGAGGAACGCGTAGGCCACGAGCGGGTGCAGGAGATCCCTGAACGGCCGCCCCTCGGCTCGAAGACACACCGCGAAGAACGCTCCGGCCACAGGAGCCATCCACGTGACGCCCACCACCTCGATGAGAAGCGCCGGTGCGGCGCTCTTCTCCAGCAGGACCCGCATCACGGTGACCAGCCAGGCCACCGCGGCAGCGCTCCAGAGCCAGTGGCGGCGCAGCCAGCGGGAGATCGGCCCGCCGAACACGAGGCCTGCGAAGCCGAGGAGGAGGCACACGGCGGTGAGCACGTAGTAGTGCAGGCTCGCGGAGGCTGAGGACGTACCCCTGATGTAGGACGGGCCCAGGACGACGAGCGCCGTCGTCTCCGTCTCTCGCAGGCCCTCGGCGGCGAGACCGGCCAGGAGAAAGGCGAGGCCGGCGGCGCTGGAGGTGATCGAAGCGGTCCGGCGCCATTGGACGGGCAAGAGGGGCCAGAAGTGCATGAGGCTGCCCAGGGCCCACGACAGGGCAATCGTAAGCGCGAGGGTACTCACGGAGGCGCAAGGTTATCATGGGCCGCGTGAGCTCCGAGACGAGCGCTGGCCCTTCCCGGGCCTCGCGTGAGGCCGACGACGCCACCCGCGGCAGCGCGATCAAGCTGGCGGCGGAGATCGCCTCCCGTCTGCTGCTCCTTGCCACGACGCTCCTCCTGGCCCGGGGACTGATCCTCGAAGAGTACGGCGCCTATGGACGCCTGGCCGCATACGCTCTGCTGTTCGCCGAGCTGGCGGAGCTCGGTCTCCAGCTCACAGCGACCCGCGCTCTCGTGGCGGGAACTCTGTCTCTTCGAGCCCTGGTGCGGGCCCGCGCCGCTCTCTTCGGAGCCTTCACGGTCGTCGTCCTGGGAGCTGCCGCGTGGATCGCGGCCAGCCCCGTCGCGGGCCGCCTTCAACCGTTGGTCCTGACGCTGCTCGTCTTCTACTTCGCTCTGTCCGGCTGGGGGGAGTTCCTCGGGGTCGCGTTGCGCTGCCGCGGGGCCCGTGCGCACGAGGCCATCGTTCTCCTGGTGCTCCGGGCCGGGGGTCTGCTCCTCGTGGCCATGGCCCTCGCTGCCGGAGGGGGCCTCACCACCGTGGCGGCGGGCCTGGCGGTCTCGCCCCTTCCCGCCCTCGGCGTGGGCGCCTGGATGCTCCTCCGGCGGCCCCCGGCGGTCCCCGCGCCCCACGCGTCTGTCGCCACGGTGCTGCTGTCGTCGGCGCCTCTGGCCGTCTACGGGGGGCTTCTTCTTCTGAGCACCCGGGTGGAGTTCATCGTCTTCTCGATGGTCCACGACGACGGCTCGACCGCTCTCCTGTTCGCCGCCGTCCAGGTGCTCTGGTTCCTGGCCATGATGCCCACGGCGATCGCGGCGGGGGCCATGCCGGCCTTGACGAGGGAGGCGCTGAAAGGAGGAGCGGGTGTGCGCCAGCGCACGTCGGCCACCCTCGCGCTGCTCGCCGCGCCAGCAGGAGTGGGGCTCGTGCTGGTGGCTCCCGGCGTTCTCGGCCTGCTCTTCGGCTCGCCCTACGAAGCGGCCGCGCCGAGCCTGAGGATGCTCGCGCTGGCCGTGGTTCCCGTCTTCATGAACGCCCTTCTCGTCTGGTCGTTGATCGCCGCGGGCCGCTCTTCGTGGCTCCCCGCATTGACCGGCACGCGAGTGGCGGTGGCGTTCGTGCTGGCGCTGGTTCTGATCCCGAGCTTCGGGTCGGTGGGCGCCGCCGCGGGGCTGGTGCTTTCCGAGGGTGTGCTGCTCCTTCTCGGCGTCCGCGCCTGCGCCGCTGCCGGGTTCGCCGTTCCGGTTGGACGGCCGGTGCTTCTCGCGCTGCTTGCCACCGTTCCCATGGCGCTGGCCGTGTCGGGGGTGCGAGAGAACCTCTTTCTGGCCCTCGCCGTGGGGGTCTTGACCTACGCGGCCACGCTGGCCGGGGCGTGGCGGCTCTTTCCGGCGCTTGCCGCGCAAATGCTCCGCGGTTCCGTCGTCCCGGCGCCCGACGAGGAGGGCCGAGCGTGAGCGGGGCGCTCGTCTCCTCCAGCGGGCCAGCGTGGATCGATATCGAGGCGCTCGAGGCGTGCCGTTCCCGCCTGGCAAAGGACGGCAGGAAGGTCCTCGTCGTGGCCGGGGAGATCGGGGAAGAGGCCGCGCTCGAGACACCAGGATCCTTCGATGCAGCATGGATCGCCCCGGGCAGCACCCGCGGTCTGGACGTGGCCGCACTTGGTCGCCGGGTGGCCGCAGCCCTTCGGCCAGCTTCGCCGGTGGCCTGCGCGATCCCGGGCTGCTGGCCGCTCCCCGCGGTCCTCGAGAAGGCGCTGCGTGGCACCGGCGAGTGGCCCGAGCCGCGACGGGCCCGCGCGGAGGGGAGAGGGGCGCCGTGCCTCTCGGCCGCGTCATGGCGAGTGGCCTTCGGCCCGGGCTTCTTGTGGCACCATGTGCGGGCCGTGGGTGTGCTGCTTCCGTTGCGACCGAAGGCCGAGTGGGCCGAACGCCACGCTCTCTCCCTGGGAGTGCTCGCTGCGGCGGAGCACGTCATCGCCTCGTGGCCACTCTTGCGCGCGCTGGGCGACCGTCTCCTGCTCGAGGGGATCAGGCGATGAGCCCAAGACACTCTCGCCAGCCCGTCGTGCTCTACCAGCCGCGCGACGAGGGCGTGCGCATGCCTCTGGGCCTGCTTGCCGTGGCCTCGGCTCTTCCCGACGAGCACGTCGTGGTGGTGGACGGGCGGCTCGACCTGGCCCCGGAGTCCAGGGTGGTCGAGCTGGCCGCCGATGCAGTCTGCCTGGCGGTGACGGTCCGGACGGGCCAGCCGCTGCGCGACGCGCTCAGCGTCAGCCGGGCCGCGCGGAGGGCCAACCCCCGTCTCCCCGTCATCTGGGGGGGACCGCACGCCACCCTCCTGCCGGGCCAGTGCCTGGCCACGGGAGACGTGGACGGCTGCGTCGTCGGGGCGGGAGAGGAGGCCCTTGGCGCGTGTCTCGCCGCGCTTCGCTCGGGAAGCGGGCTCGAGGGGGTCGCCGGTGTCGCCGTCCCCGGCCAGGAGTCCGCCAGGGTGCTGCCGCCCCCGGCGGCCGATCGCGTGCACCCCGCGCAGTACGGCCTTCTCGATCTCGGCCGGTACTTCAGGGTGCGCGGGGGCCGGCGGCTCGACTACTCCTCGAGCCGTGGGCGGAGTGGGACGGGAAACGGGGGCTGGTGGACCCTGCCTCCGGACCGTGTGGTCGCCGAGGTGAGCGAGCTGGCGGACCGGCACGCCCTCGAGGCGGTCCTCTTCCAGGAGGCGGACTTCTTCGCGGACGCCTCCCGGGTCGACGCACTGGCCCACGGCCTCATCGACGAGGGCCGCAGGGTGAGTTGGGAGGTGGGGGCTCGGCCGGAGGACGTGCTCGGGACGGGTGCGGAGGGTCTGCGGCTTCTCCGCGAGAGCGGGTGCGGGCGGATCCACGTCCTCATCACCCCGGGGAGCGCGCTGCTGGGGGAGAGTCGCCAGAAGCTGCTCGAGGCGGGGTCGCTCCTGAACGCCGCGGGGGTGGCCGCGCGATTCGTCTTCTACGTGGACGCTCCGCGACCCGACTACGACGGCCTCGCTGCTGCCGATTCGGTGGCCCGCGCGCTGACGTCCATCAACCCGCGGTTCGAGACGCCCCTCCAGCGCAGGCGGGTCTACCCTCCCGAAGAGGGCGCCGAGGGCCCCGCCGATGTCCAGGGCTGGGTCGAGCAGGAGCAGGCTCCGTGGCCGAACCCCCGGGCCGAGCGCCGGCTGAGGCGTCGGCTCTTCTTCCTCACCGAGGCCCAACGGCCCCCCGGACGGCTGCTCGGCAAGCGCCTGGTGCACCTCCTGGCCCGGGCCCGTGTGAGGGTGGGCTTCTTCGCCCTCGACATCGAGCGCCTGGTCGTCGAGACCTCGACGATTCTCCGCACCGGCCGGCGCTGGCGTGCACCCCACGTCGACTGACGGCTGCCAGCCACCACCGACGTTGCTATAATCCTGGCATTCAACGAGGCGGTGTAGGAGAGAGAGTATGAAAGACCTGGGTGAAATCCTCTCGGCGATGGTCGGCCAGAAGGACAAGATTGCCGACCGCCGCGAGCTTCTTCTGGACATGTCGGACCTGATCGTCAAGGCGATCGGCCAGGCCTTCAAATGCAAGCCGGACGAAGTCGCCATCCTGCTCATGACCTCGGACGGCAAGCACCTCCGCTTCATCGCTCCCCGCGCCTTCGCCGAGCTCGGCACGATCCCCCTGACGAAGCGCGATGCCATCGCGGTCCGTGTGGTCTCGAGCCGCAAGGGCGAGGTGATCAACAACGTCCCGATGGTGAAGCACGTGACGTTCTTCGAGAGCGTCAAGCTTCGTGATCAGCCGACGCCCATCCAGAAGATGGTGACGACGCCGATACTGGTTCGGCAGCAGGTGATCGGCGTCGCGGAGATCAGCCGCAAGGGCGCGAACGCCGGTGCCGCCGGCCCGGATTTCACCGATGCGGATCTCAAGCGGGCCCGGGAGATCTTCGAGCGGCTCGCTCCCTACCTGGCGGAAGCCCGGCCCGACGATTTCTAGCTATAGCTAGTCGTCCACGAGGACAAACCCCGAGTCGTCCGTGTAGAAGGCCCGACCCGCTGGAGAGAGGGGCTGGGCCTGCGCGCGGAAGGTGTCCCCGGACGCGGTGACGGTGAAGCGGTACTGCTGGCGGACGAAGCCGTCGTCACTCCGCTCGCCGCGCAACGGCAGATCACTCGCCTTCACCAGCTCGTCCAGCGTGCCGTACCGGCCCGCCCTTCTGAGATGCGCCTTCTGCGCGCTCAGGATCCAGGCGAGGGCGCGCACCGCCGGCTGCTCGGCCGGGCCGTGGCGGGGGATGCGCGGACGTCGCCTGTACTGGCCCGAGGAGCCGAAGCTCGAGCTCGAGCCGGAGCCTCTGCCCGAGCGGTACTGATCGGCCAGTGCGTTGCCGGCCGCCCGGCCGTCCGGAGCCTCTTGCGGGAGCTCGTCGAGAAAATCGTCCGTCGGCGGTGGGGGTGGCGCTGCCTGAGGGGGCGGTGGCGCCGCCTGAGAGCCGGTCGACCCGACGGGCGCCGGCCGCGGCTGGGCAGGCGCTGTCGATCGAGGTGGGGCAGCCGCGCCACCGGGCCCGCCGGGGGGCGCCGAGGGCGTCGGTTGCTCGGCGGCGGCCGACGGCGCCGGTGCCGCGGTGGGCGAGGCGGCTGGGGGAGTGGACGTCGCTCCCTCCGGAGGGGTCGTGAGCTGAGCCACCGCCTCGGGTGGGGTGTCCGTTGCGGGCGCGCCTGGCCTCAGAAAGAACCAGGCTCCGACGGCGAGGATTCCCAGCAAGACGACGGCCCCGGCGATCCCCAGCGCCAGGCCCTTCCCGCCGCTTCGCTCGGGTTGGGGACGTGCGGGCGCCGGCGAGGGGCGCCGCGCCCGCGCAGCAGGCGCGGGTGGCGCTTCGG
The DNA here is from genome assembly GCA_964194855.1 of uncultured Hyphomicrobium sp. GTDB lineage: Bacteria > Acidobacteriota > Vicinamibacteria > Fen-336 > Fen-336 > JAJDNS01. The sequence goes on along the minus strand of CAXMOH010000453.1, from coordinate 5,681 downwards.
GAGCCCCAGGTGGAACCGGCGGTGGCGAGATCCGGGTCGGGGGCACCGGCGCGGTCCCGCCCTGCTCGAGGGTCGGTGTCGAGGAGATGGTGCCCTGCGCCGTGGGCGGGCTGGAGATCGTCGGCGCATTCGGCGCCGTGACGGTCGCCGTGGGCACGTCGGTCGTGCGCAGCGTGGGGATCTGGCCGGGCTGGGTCAGGGCCAGGAGATCCTCGGCCATCTCGCGCCCGGTCTGGTAGCGTGTGGCGGTCTCCTTCGAGAGAGCCTTCTTGACGATCCGCACCGCCTCGTCCGGGATCGAGGGATCGATCTCCTGCAAGGCGTCCGGCTCCGCGGTGATGACCTTGAAGATCAGCGCCGTGATCGAGTCTCCACGGAAGGCCTTGCGCCCTGCGAGGAGCTCGTAGAGCACGCAGCCGACGGAGAAGAGGTCGCTTGGCCCCAGGACCTTCTCGCCCTTCGCCTGCTCTGGGCTCATGTACGACGGCGTCCCGAGAAGACTCCCGGTCGCTGTCAGGTTGTCGGCCGACTCGGTGGCCCGGGCGATGCCGAAGTCCGCGACCTTCACCCGCTCCCCGGCCTCCACCATGATGTTGGCGGGCTTGATGTCGCGGTGGACGACACCGTGCTTGTGGGCGAAGTCCAGGGCGTCGGCGACCTGGGCGGTGAGCCCGGCTGCCCGCTCGACGGAGACCTTGCCGCTCTCGGCGATGATCCGATCGAGCCCCACGCCGTCGATGAACTCCATGGCGATGTAGCTGAGGCCGTCGGTGTTTCCGATGTCGTAGATGGTGACTATGTTCGGGTGCTTGAGCTGGGCCGAGACCGTGGCCTCGCGCTTGAAGCGGACGAGGAGCTCGTCCAGGCTCGCCACCGAGGCTGCCAGGCCCTCGAGGCGGATGGTCTTGATCGCCACCATGCGCCCGAGGGTCGTGTCCTTGGCCTTGAAGACCGTTCCGAACGCACCGGCCCCGAGCTTCTGAATGACCTGGTAGCGCCCCGCGATCTCGCTGGGCAGGGGGGCGGCCGGCTTGCTCTCGCTCACGTCGCGCGCCTCCTCTCTAACCCGGCGGCCATCCGAGCTTGCGACCGCCCAGGAGATGGAGGTGGATGTGGTGGACGCTGTAGCCGGCGTCGTCGCCGCAGTTCAGGACCAGCCGGAAGCCCTTCTCCCCGTGGCCCATCTCCTTCGCGAGGTCTCGCCCCTTCCGCACCATCGCCCCGACGAGACCGTCGTCCTCCGCCGTGAGATCCACGAGGCTCGTCACGTGACGCTTGGGTATGACCAGGACGTGGGTCGGAGCCTGGGGCGAGATGTCGTGAAACGCCAGGAGCTGGTCGTCCTCATGGATGGTCTTCGCCGGGATCTTCCCAGCCACGATGTCGCAAAAAAGGCAGGCCATGAGCTGGCCAAGTGTACAACGAGAGGGGTCTGGTCTTGCGTTTTGCGTCGTGCTCCTCTGGTCGTCACGATGCAAAATGCGAGACCTGACCCCGCCGCCGCCCTTCGCTTCTGGTCCCCGACGCCCGCCGCCGCCCCAATGCGCAAATACAAGACCTGACCCCTCTTCTCTCCCTCTTTTACCTACCGGAGCTCGGCGTCGAGGGCCTGGAGAAGCTCGCGGATGTTGCGGGCGTTCTGGCCGAAATCCCACTCTCCGACACGGGATTGGGAGTGCACACGGACCACCGTGCGGCCCCCCTCCCGGCGGATCTTCACCGTGACGTCGTCCTTGAAACGGAAGACGCGGGTCTCGTGGACGGCGGCGACCGCCACACCCCCGGGGCCCTGCCCCGATCCGGAGACCCTCCAGCCGGGGAGGTCTTCGAGCGCGTCCCTGACGGCTTCGCCCACGCGCTTGGGACTCGTGGCGTACGTGCGGTCCTGGAGGTCCGGGTATTCGGGAGTGCGCCCTGTCTCGACCAGGTTGATCCGTGGCCAGGCGGTTGCGGCCCACACGCCGGTGCCGACGAGGGCGACGATGGCGATCCATCCGAGTGTCTTCTTCATGGCAGCCTTCGGGTTCCGTCAGACCTCGAGCGGGAGCTGCGGAGAGTCGAGGCCGCGGAGCAGCTTCTTCGTCATCGACGACACCGGGAGCGCTCGGACCTCCTCCGGCGTCACCCAGCGGAACCGTTCCGGGTCCGACGGAACGGTGGACTCGAGGCGCGAGCGGTAGCCCTCCAGCGTGATGCGGCGGTAGGTGATGGCGTGTCGGGCGCGGACCACGAGAGCGCCGGGGACGATCCGGAGGCCGTAGCGCTCTTCGAGCTCCTTCGGCACGTCGAGATCGTCTCGGGGCTCGAGGGGCGTCTGGGGGATCTCCCACATGCGGCCCAGGAGCCGGCCATCCGGCCTCCTGGCCAGGAGGATGCGGCCGTCCCGTTCCACCAGAGCGGCGGCCACCGTCACGTTCACGGTCGCCCGTCTCGAGCGGCTCTCGGGGATCTCGGCGACCCGGTCCTGGGAGAGCGCGCGGCAGCGTGAGCGCAACGGACAGGCCGGGCACGCCGGGCTCTTGGGCGTGCAGACCATCGCTCCCAGCTCCATGAGCGCCTGGTTCCAGTCCCCGGGGGTCTTTCGCTCGAGAAGCTGCTCGGCCAGGTTGTAGAAGGGTCCCTCACGCCGATAGTCCGGTCCGGTGAGCGCGAACAGGCGAGCCACCACCCGCCGCACGTTGCCGTCTACCACCGGCAGCGGAATCCCGTATGCAATGGAGAGGACTGCGCTGGCCGAGTAGAGCCCCACCCCGGGCACCGCCAGGGCAGCCTCGAGCGTTTTCGGGAAGCGGGCTCCGTGCCGCTCGGCGACGTGCTGGGCCCCGCGGTGCAGGTTACGGGCCCGGTGGTAGTAGCCCAGCCCCGACCAGGCCGCCAGGACCTCTTCCTCCGGCTCCTCGGCCAGGGCCTGCAGCGAGGGGAAGCGCTTGAGGAACGCCTCGTAGTAGGGCAAGGCGCTCTTGACGGTGGTCTGCTGCAGCATGATCTCGGAGACCCAGATGCGGTAGGGGTCGCTCGAGCGCCGCCACGGAAGGTCTCTCTTGTTCCGCGAGTACCAGCCCAGCAGGGCCTCATGGAGCGCCCCGACGTCCCCCACGTCGACCGGGGCTCCGTCTGCCAGCGTCTCAGCTTTCCTCAAGCCCACGCCCCCCAATATGTCCCCAGCAGGGCCCCCGTCCGAGGGCGTGGCCCGAAGAATCTCTCCGTCAGCCCCCAGTCTACCCGGGGAGCGGCCGGACGGCGATCAGGGCTCGGGGGATACCGGCCAGGTCCGGGACCACCCGCTCCACACGCAGGCCCGCAGGCCGCAACGCCCGGCTCACCTCGTCCGACATGCCCTGGCCGATCTCCACACCCAGCCATCGGCCCGGACGCAGCAGCTCGACGGCTTCCGAGCCCAGCCGGCGGTAGAGCGACGCCCGATCCCCGGGCGGAACCAGCGCCTCCCTGGGCTCGTGCTCCCGCACCTCGGGCGTGAGCGACGGAAGCTCGTCGGAATCCACATACGGGGGGTTGCTCACCACCAGGTCCACCTCGCCGGCGAGGTGGGTCATGGGCTCCAGCAGGTCACCCAGGTGGAAGGAGACCCGGGCCTCGAGACCCAGTCGGAGCGCATTCTCCCGGGCCACCGCGAGTGCCGGTCCCGAGATGTCGGTGGCGTGCACCTCGGCGTCCGGCCGCTCGGCGGCCAGGGACAACGCGATGCAGCCCGAGCCGGTCCCCACGTCCACGATTCGCGGGCTCTCGACGTCCCGCAGGAGATCCAGGCCGGCCTCCACCAGGAGCTCCGTCTCGGGCCGGGGCACCAGGACGTCGGCCGTCACCGTGAACTCGTGCTTCCAGAACCACTGGCAGCCGGTCAGATGCTGAAGCGGACGACGTCGGGCGCGTTGCCCCACTTGCTCGCGATAGGACGCCTCGGCCCCCGGCGGGAGGGTCGCCGCGCCGTCTGCGAGAATCCGCGCCCGATCCCAGCCGAGGACGTGGCGAAGCAGCACCTCGGCGTCGTGCTCGGGCGAGTCGACGTCCGCCGAGCGTAGCTGGTCGGTGGCCTCGCGGAGGGCGTCTTGAACTGTCACATCTTCAGCCTGAGCCGGGTGCGCCCCGGGGGCAAGGACAGGGTGGGGGAGTCGGGATGGTTCAGCGCGCTGCGACCCGGGAGCGGGATCCGGCCTCGCTCGGCGTGGAGGCGGCAGTCTGAAGCCGGGCGGCCTGGTGCGAGGCGATCAGCCCCGCGATGATCTCGTCGAGGTCGCCGTCGAGGATCACCGGGAGCCGGTGCAGCGTCAGCCCGATCCGGTGGTCCGTCACCCGGGTCTGCTGGAAGTTGTACGTCCGGATCTTCTCCGAGCGGTCGCCGCTGCCGACCTGGCTCTTCCGGTCGCTGGCGATGGCCTTCTGCTGCTCCGCCAGGGCCTTCTCGTAGAGCCGAGCACGAAGGACCTTCATAGCCTTCTCGCGGTTCTTGATCTGGCTCTTCTCGTCCTGGCAGGACACCACCGTGCCCGTCGGGATGTGGGTGATGCGCACCGCCGAGTAGGTGGTGTTGACGCTCTGCCCGCCGGGCCCGGAGGAGCAGAACGTGTCGATCCGCAGCTCCTTCGCCTCGATCTTGATGTCCACGTCCTCGGCCTCGGGCAGGACCGCCACCGTGACCGCCGACGTGTGGATGCGCCCCGACGCCTCGGTCTCCGGCACCCGCTGTACCCGGTGGACCCCGCTCTCGAAGCGCAGCTTCGAGTAGACCCGGTCCCCCTCGATCAGCGCGATGAGCTCCTTCATCCCGCCGGGCCCGGTGCGGTTCACGGAGATGATGTCGACCTTCCACCCGTTGCGCTCGGCAAAGCGCTGGTACATCCGGAAGATCTCGGCGGCAAAGAGCGCCGCCTCCTCACCGCCTGTCCCCGCCCGGATCTCGAGCAGCACGTTCCGCTCGTCGTTGGGGTCGCTGGGCAGCAGGAGGACCGGGATCTCCTCGTCGAGAGCGTCCCGCTTCTCCTCGAGGTCGTGGACCTCGGCTTGCGCCATCTCCCGAATCTCGGCGTCGGTCTCGACCCGGGCCATCTCTTCGACCTTGGTCAGCTCCTGCAGCACCGTCTTGTACGCCCGGTACCGCTCGACCACCGGTGAGATCTCCTTGGACTCCTTCGCGAGCTTCTGGTAGGCAGGCGGATCCTGCGCGATGGCGAGATCCGACATCGCGGCCTCCACCTCGACGAGGCGTGCCTCGATCTCCTTCAGCTTCTCGAAGCTGATCGCGTCCATGGCCTTGCTCCGGCGTCGTTACGGCAGCTCAGGCCTTGGCGGCGCTTCCTTGGCGGCCTTGCCCTTCTTGAGGTAGGAGTCCCCGTACTTCCGGGTGAACCGCTCCACGCGCCCGGCGGAGTCGATCAGCTTCTGCTTCCCGGTGAAGAAGGGGTGGCAGCTGGAGCAGATCTCGAGCCTCATCTCCTTCTTGGTGGACCGGGTCGTCCATTCGGCGCCGCAGGCGCAGTGGACCTTGACGACCTCGTACTTGGGATGGATCTCGGCCTTCATGACACTCCCCTGGCCGCCTCCTGTCGGCAGCCACAACACCCCATCGTATCATTCCTCGAACCCCCCGAATGAGACCGGGTTCGAGGAATCCAAAGGCCTCCAAACCCTGAAACTCCCCGTCATTCTGAGCGCCCCCCCCGCTC
>CAXMOH010000452.1:0-2809 GCA_964194855.1 uncultured Hyphomicrobium sp. | reverse complement strand
CCACCCCAAGCGTGACGCTCAACGCGTACTGGGGGAGCCTGCGGGGGCTTGGCTCGGGAGAATGCGCGGGTAGCAGCGAGGTCCGATAATCCTCCGTTCCCTAGACTTCCCCTGGTCCAGGCCGATTCTCGCCCCCAACGGATGACTTGTCCCCTTTTCTCCTTGTAGGCTTGACGGGTACCGGGTTATGATCTTCGACATCCGTCACCTAGCTTGAGCTGAGGAGAGAACTGTGGCTGTAGTGCAGTGTCCCGCGTGTTCCGCGCAGGTCCCTGAGAGCCGCTTCTGTGGCTCGTGCGGGGCTCGACTCGAGGCGGGCTCGTCCGCCACGCCGACTCGCGCGGCCGTGCCGGGCGCTCTCTCGTCCTCATCCGACGTCGCCGGGGGGAGGTTCCTGCCCGGCGCCATCCTCGCCGAGCGCTACCGGATCATCGGGCTTCTGGGCAAGGGGGGGATGGGGGAGGTCTACCGTGCCGACGACCTGAAGCTCGGCCAGCCGGTGGCCCTCAAATTCCTGCCCGTGGCGGTCGAGAAGGACGCGGCCCGGCTGACCCGATTCTACAACGAGGTGCGCACAGCCCGGTCGGTGACCCACAACAATGTCTGCCGCGTCTATGACATCGGCGAGGTGGACGGGCAGCACTTCATTTCCATGGAGTACGTGGACGGTGAGGACCTGGCGACTCTGCTGCGGCGCATCGGGCGGCTGCCGAAGGACAAGGCGGTGCAGCTCGCGCGCCAGCTCTGCGCCGGGCTCGCCGCGGCGCACGACCAGGGCATTCTGCATCGAGACCTCAAGCCGGCGAACGTGATGATCGACGGCCGCGGCCGCGCGCGGATCACCGACTTCGGTCTGGCGGGCTTGGCCGCAGAGATCAAGGGGCACGAGGTACGCAGCGGCACGCCGGCGTACATGGCGCCGGAGCAGCTCGCCGGCAAGGGGGTGTCGGCCAAGAGCGACCTCTACTCGCTGGGGCTCGTACTCTACGAGATGTTCACCGGCGAGGTGGCGTTCGAGGCGGCGTCGGTCGCCGACCTCCAGAGGCTCCAGAGCGAGACGACGCCGACCTCGCCGTCGAGCCTCGTCGCGGGGTTCGATCCCGCCGTCGAGCGCGTGCTCCTGCGTTGCCTGGACCCCCAACCGGCGGCACGGCCCGCGTCCGCGCTGGCGGTGGCCGCCGCGCTGCCCGGGGGCGACCCGCTGGCGGCGGCGCTGGCGGCCGGGGAGACACCCTCCCCGGAGATGGTGGCGGACGCCGGCGAGGCCGGCCTGCTGCGGCCCGGGGTCGGCGCCGCCCTCCTGGCGGGGATGTTGCTGAGCTGGAGCCTGCCCTGGTTGTTCCCGGCGGAGAACTTCATCACCGAGCGCGTGCCGCTCCCGAAGCGGCCGGAGGCTCTGGCGGACCGCGCTGCGGAAATCATCACGGATCTGGGGTACGACGAACCGCCGGCCGATAGCGCCTTCGGGTTCACCGAGGACCGGGACTACTACGAGTATCTCGCCGAGAGGGACGATTCGCCCTCGCGATGGGATCCTCTCCGGAGCGGGCAACCGGCGGCGCTGACGTTCTGGTACCGGCAGAGCGCCGAGTCGATCCTCCCGACCAACCCGGGTTTGCTCATGCCCAGCGTCACGGCCGCCAACCCGGCGCCGGTGGAGCCGGGGATGATCGGCGTGCGCCTGGACGCACACGGGCGCCTGCTGGAGTTCGGCGCGGTCCCGCCGCGCTTTCGGGAGCCCGAGGACGAGCCCGCGGTCGACCCGCCGCCCGAATGGGCGGCGTTGTTCGCCCTGGCGGACCTCGAGCCGACCAGCCTCACGCCGGTCGAGCCGCTCTGGACGCCCCCCGTCCCCTGCGATCGCGCGGCCGCCTGGACGGGAAACTGGGCCGAGGTGACCGAGGTTCCTCTTCGGGTCGAGGCTTGCGCGCATCGGGGAAAGCCCGTGGCGTTCCGGGTCCTGACCCCGTGGCAGCTCCCCGAGTTGTCGGAGTCGGATCCCGCCGGCTCGGCGGCCGGCATCGGCGTGGCCGTTGGCCTGGTGCTCTACCTCCTGGTCATGACCGGCGGGCTGGTGCTCGCGTGGCGGAACCTGCGCCTCGGGCGCGGGGACCGCCGGGGTGCGTTTCGACTCGCCGCCTTCGTCTTCTTCGCCGGGATGCTGACCTGGTTCCTTCTGGTCAGCCGCTTCCCCGCCGCGGCCGACAGCATCTTCGGGTCGTTCCGCCTGGCCGTTGCCCGCATGCTGTTTCACGCCGCCACGTTCTGGGTGCTGTACATCGCCATCGAGCCGAAGGTCAGACGCCGCTGGCCTCAGCGGATCGTCTCCTGGGCTCGTTTGCTCGCCGGCCGCGTCCGCGATCCGCTCGTCGGACGAGACATCTTGATCGGCCTGTTTGCGGGGATCGTGCCCTTCCACCTCGTCACCGCCGCGTGGACCGTCATGCGGCGCGTGCTCGGCCTTCCCTCGGGGTACCCGACGCCGTTTCGACCGGACGTCCTTCTCGGCCTGCGGCACCTCGCGGGGGAGACGCTTAACATGCTGCTCGCTGGGGTGTATAGTGCGATGTTCCTCCTGATGGCGCTACTGGTCCTGCAGATCTTCTTGCGCAAGATCTGGCTGGCGGCGCCTGCCATCTGGCTCCTCTTCGTTACGCTCATCTTCCTGGGTTCCCAGGAACACAGTGTCGGACTTCTCATTGGGATTGGAGTCGTCACCGCGTTTCAGGTGTTCGTGGTGATCCGCTACGGCCTGCTGGCCGGCGCGGCCATGGGGTTCTCGTTCCTCTGGCTGTTGGCTTCCCCCTTC
>CAXMOH010000451.1:0-2455 GCA_964194855.1 uncultured Hyphomicrobium sp. | reverse complement strand
GCCGCTCTGCTCGCCGGGCTCTACGCGGCCCTCGCGCCGCCGTTTCTCACCCGCTACAGCGTGAGCAACGACGGCAACTACGTCGAGGTCCTGGCCCTCGGGACGTGGGCCCTCTGGCTGACGGCTCGCTGGACGACCGAGGTCGAGCGCCGGACGACCCTGGCCCTGGCCACGGGCCTCCTCCTGGGTCTGGCATTCTGGTGCCACATCCTGGCCGTCATCTACCTCGCCGCGGTCGGGCTCACTCTCGTGCTCGTCGCCCGGACGCGCTCGGCCCCCTCCCTCGCCGCACTGGGTTTCGGGTGGGGCCTCGGGTACACCCCGGGCCTGCTCTGGAATGCGGCCAACGGCTGGCTCTCGTTCCACTACCTCCTTCCCGGCGAGGCTCGAGGGCAAGAGACCGGCCTGCAGGTTCTGGTTGCCGATCTCGGGACCAAGGCGTGGGCCATGGCGGTGGACGGGTGGCCGGTCCTCTTTGGCTACGACTGGGGGTATGGACCGGCGCTCGACGGGCTCCTCCTGGCCGTGGGTTGGGCTGGCGTGGCCGCCGCTGGCGTTGCGGGTGTCCTCGTGGCCACGCGGGCCGTCCGTGAGCGCTCCTGGGCGCTGGCCCTGCTGCTGTTCTTCGCGGCGCTCAACGTCGTCGTGGCGCTCGTCGCCCTCCCGCACGTTCCCGGCAATCCCCGATACCTGATCTTCCTGATGTCGGTGATCCCGGTCTTCCTCGGGGAGGTCTTTGGCGCCGGACGCCGCCCCATCGTCCTGGGTGCCCTGATCCTGGCCGGTGCCGGGGCATCGTTCGCGAACGTCCCGGACACGTTGCGAAGGGATGCCCGGTGGCGCACGTTCATCGCGGACCTTCAGGAGGAGGGCGTCCGGTGGTGCTACACGGACTTCCACCTGGCGACACGGATCAACTTCCTGTCCCAGGAGGCGGTGGTCTGCACCGCCAAGCTGGGTCCGGTGACGACGGAGTACTTCTTCTCCTATCGCGAGGAAGTTGAGGCCGCACCCGAAGCTGCCTTTGTCGCGGTCAACCGGACATCAGCAGGAAAGTTGGGCCGGCGGCTGGATGGCCTCGGCGTGAGCCATGAGCGGCGAGACCTGATGAAGCCGGTGCTTCTGCGGCTGAGCCGGAAGGTGGATCCCGAGGAGCTCTTTCCGGGGCGCGAGTTCCCCTGGCGCTGAGGCACAACGCACGAGGGTACGGGGTCAGGTCTTGTTGTTGTGCGTCCCGGCTTCCCGGGGAGCGGGATGCACAATGCAAGACCTGACCCCTGCCGTTCCCTTCCGTTCGCCTTCCGTTCGGACCCCATCCGTTCGGGCCTCGCGTGACCCCCTCGTTCGCCTCAGCTGCGCTTGGGCTTCTGCCCCAGGAGGCGCGCGTAGATCTCGCGGGCGGGGAGGCCCAGGCGGCGGGCGATCTCCTTGACGGCCTCGCGTCGGGTGAAGCCGTCGGCAGTGAGGCGCGTGTAGAGGGACTCGGGCGTCTCGTCGGTGGGGCGTGGTCCTTCGGGCGCACCGGCGACGACGAGGACGATCTCGCCGCGGATGGAGGGCCGGGCAGCGAGCTCGTCGCGGAGGGCGAGGAGGGAGCCGGGCACGTACTCCTCGTGGAGCTTGGTGGCCTCGCGGCAGAGGAAGGCGTCCCGGTCGCCCAGGATCTCGGCCATGGCTTCGAGGCTCTTGAGGATTCGAGTGGGGGACTCGTAGATCACCAGGGTGGGGCGGACCTCGGCCAGCTCTTCGAGGGCGCGGCGCCGGGCGCCGCTGCGTGCGGGCAGGAAGCCCACGAACAGGAAGCGGTCCGTCGGCAGGCCCGAGACCGAGAGCGCTGCGGTGGCGGCACTCGGGCCGGGCACGGGGACGACCGCGAGGCCTTCGGCCCGGGCGTCGCGGACGAGGCGATAGCCGGGATCCGAGATACCCGGCGTCCCAGCGTCCGAGACCAGCGCTACGCTCTGGCCTGCCCGGAGGGCCTCGAGGATCCGGTCTCCCTTCCAGCGCTCGTTGTGCTCGAAATAGGACGTCGTGGGGGTGGCGATCCCGTGCTTGCGGAGCATCTGACCCGTGCGCCGAGTGTCCTCGCAGGCCACGAGGTCCGCCTCCCGCAGGACCCGAAGGGCGCGCACCGACAGGTCCTCGAGATTGCCGATCGGGGTGGCCACGACGTGGAGAACGCCGGGGGCCTCGGGACCGCCGATCAAGTCAACTCCTCGTCGATTCTCGGCTCCCGACAAATCGGACCCAAAGCAAGTAACCCCCGCAGGCGTCAAGACTAACGCCAATCGCAGGGCGACGTCGTTCTTTGGGGCTGGCTTCGGGAACCGGATGGGCCCCTGCGTGACGGGCGCGGCACCCACTCTGGTCCGCTGTTCTCACGAGGGCTGATGAAGCGTAAGAGGAGGTATAGAGTAGCCAGACCGACGAACAAACCGGGCGCAGCCGGCCGAGG
>CAXMOH010000450.1:0-5036 GCA_964194855.1 uncultured Hyphomicrobium sp. | reverse complement strand
TTCATCGGCATGAGCTACGGCTGGGCCGAAGCCGACTACGCGACGAGACAGACGATCTATCGACAGCACCTGCAGTATCAGCGCGGCCTGATGTGGACGCTGGCGAATCACCCGCGCGTCCCCGACGCGATTCGCAACGAGGTCGGGCTGTGGGGCAACTCCAGGGACGAGTTCGCGGAGCACGACGGGTGGTCCCATCAGATCTACGTGCGCGAGGCCCGACGGATGATCTCCGCCTACGTGATGACACAGCACCACTGCCAGGGCCGGCAGGTCGCCGAGGATGCGATTGGGCTGGCCGCCTACACCATGGACTCGCACAACACGCAACGCTACGTCGACGCCGACGGCATGGTCCGGAACGAAGGTGACGTCGAGGTCGGCGGCTTTCCACCCTTCCCCATCTCGTATCGGTCCATCGTCCCCAGACGGTCCGAGTGCGACAACCTGTTGGTTCCCGTCTGCCTGTCGGCCTCGCACATCGCGTACGGCTCCATTCGGATGGAGCCCGTGTTCATGGTGCTGGGGCAATCGGCCGCCACCGCCGCCTGCCATTCGATCGACGAGGACGTCTCGGTCCAGCAGGTCGACATGAACCGATTGACCCAGCGCCTGAAGGACGATGGGCAGGTGCTGGAGTGGACCGGTGAAAAGCCCTGAGCGATCGGTGACGGGCTAGAGACTCGACGCGGCGAAGGTGTCGCAGACCTGGGGGTCGCCAGACTCGAGGCCCCGGCGGAGCCAGCGGACCCGCATGTCGCTGGAGCCATGGGTCCAGGACTCGGGCGACGTGTGTCCCTGTGCCTGCTGGCCGGAGTTGACAGCCCCGGCGCGGACCGGATACGGTCCGGCGATCCGCCCCTCCTCTAAACTCCACGCCGGGCGGCATGAGGGGACCCGATGATCGCTGGCTCGAGCGCTTGGACCCATCGCCTGACGTGGGCGCGGGCACTCCTCGTCATGGGAGCGGCCGCTTCTGGCCTCGGGCTGGCCGCCTGCCAGCAGAGCGGGCCGCCGGGCGATCCCGCAGACCGGACGCTCCGCATCGCCGTCGTCCCCAAGGGAACGACTCATGACTTCTGGCGCAGTATCCACGCGGGGGCGATCAAGGCCGAGCGGGACCTCCGGGCTCGAGGGATACAGGTGGAGATCCTGTGGAAGGGGCCCCTGCGCGAGGACGACCGCGAGCAGCAGGTCCAGGTCATCGAGTCCTTCACGAGCCAGAGGGTGGACGGCATCGTGCTGGCCCCGCTCGACGAGAAGGCTCTCGTTCGCCCGGTGGAGGAGGCCAGGCGACTCGGCATCCCCACCGTCATCTTCGACTCCGGTCTCACGTCCGACGACATCGTGAGCTTCGTGGCGACGGACAACTACAAGGGGGGACAGCTCGGAGCGGATGAGATGGGCGCTCTCCTGGACGGGAAGGGGCGGGTGATCCTCCTGCGGTACCAGGAGGGGTCGGCCTCCACGACGGCCCGGGAGAAAGGGTTTCTCGACCGCCTGGAGGAGTCGTGGCCGGGTCTCGAGCTCATCTCTTCGGATCAGCGGGCCGGTGCCACCCGGGACACGGCCAAGCGCGCGGCCGAGAACCTGCTCAACCGATACGGCCGCGAAGCCGACGGCATCTTCGTGGTCAACGAGTCCGCCACCACCGGCATGCTCCTCGCTCTCCAGGACGGCGGCCTTGCCGGCAAGCTCAAGTTCGTGGGCTTCGACTCCAGCCCCACGTTCGTAGAGGCGCTCCAGGCCGGCGAGATGCACGGCTTCGTCGTCCAGGATCCCTTCGGGATGGCCGCCCTGGCGGTCGAGACGATGGTGGACCACATACTCGGAGAACAGGTGCCGCGGCGCGTGGACACGGGCGTGGTGCTCGTCACGACAGACAACCTCGACGACCCAAAGATTCAGGGGCTGCTGAACCCGCCGCTCGACACGTATCTGCCCACCGGCGAATGACGCCGGCGCTCCAGCTCTCCGGTGTCGAAAAGCGCTTCGGCGCCACCGTCGCCCTCGACGGCGCCTCTCTCGAAGTGCAGGCCGGAGAGGTGCATGCGCTCCTCGGTGAGAACGGCGCCGGCAAGAGCACACTCCTCGCCGTCCTGGGTGGGCTCATGCGCCCGGATGCGGGCAGCATGCGGCTGGACGGTGCGCCCTATGCGCCCCGCTCCCCCCGCGATGCCCGAGATCATGGGATTGCCCTGATCCACCAGGAGCTGTCTCTCTTCCCCCACCTCTCCGTGGCGGAGAACGTCCTCGTGGGCGCCGAGCCCTCCCGCCGCGGGATCGTGGATCGCGCCTCGGCCCGGGAAAGAACTCGGGAGGTCCTGGCCGAGTTCGGACACCCCGAGATCGACCCCTCCACCCGCGTGGGACAGTTGCCCATCGCCGCCCGGCAGGTCGTCGAGATCTGTCGCGCCATCGCCGCCCGAGCCCGTGTCGTGCTCATGGACGAGCCCACGAGCAGTCTGCAGCGCGCGGACGTGGACCGGCTCTTTGGCCTCATCCGCCGACTCTCCGCAAGAGGGGTGGCCGTCGTCTACATCAGCCACTTCCTCGAAGAAGCCCGGGAGGTCGCCGGCGGCTACACCGTGCTCCGCGACGGATGCAACGTGGCAACCGGAACGCTCGCCTCGGTCGCGAACGACGACCTCATCGCCGACATGGTCGGGCGGACCGTCGACACCACTTCTCATCGGCAGGACAGATCCACCTCCGAGGAAGTGGTGCTCGAGGTCGAAGACCTCACCTCTCCGCCGGGAGTCCGCGAGGCCTCCTTCACCCTTCGCCGGGGCGAGGTGCTCGGCCTCTTCGGGCTGATGGGGTCGGGCCGCACCGAGATGGTGCGAGCTCTGTTCGGGCTCGACGCCGCGCAGGGCGGGACGATCCGCCACCGGGGCGCGGCGAGCCGCGCTCGCAGCTCCCCCGCCCGGCGACTCGCTCAGGGTTTCGGCTACCTGAGCGAAGACCGGAAAGGCGAGGGCCTCGCGCTGCCCCTTTCCGTGGCCGACAACGTCACCCTCACGCGGTTCTCTTCGTGCACGCGCCTGGGCATCGTCCAACAGCACCAACAAGACGCCCAGGCGGAAAAGCAGACCCGCGCCCTGCAGGTCAAGATGCGGAGCCCGCAGCAGCGCGTGCGGACGCTATCCGGCGGAAACCAGCAGAAGGTGGCCTTTGCCCGCCTGCTTCACCAGGAGGCCGAGATCCTCCTCCTCGACGAGCCCACCCGGGGGATCGACGTGGCGAGCAAGGGCCAGATCTACGACGCCATCGGCGCCGCGGCGACACAGGGCAAGGCGGTGCTTATGATCAGCTCGTACCTGCCGGAGCTCCTCGGGGTCTGCGACCGCATCGCGGTCATGAGCCGGGGACGCGTCGGGGCCGCGCGCCCCGCCCTGGAGTGGACACCCGAGTCCATCATGGAGGCCGCGATCGGATCATGAAACGAGACCTGCGCCAGACGCTCTTTCACCTCGGGCCGTTCATCGGCCTGGTGAGTGTCATCGCCTTCTTCGCCATCGCCAGCGGTGCGCCCGAGCTGTATCTCTCCGCCCACAACCTGCGGGTGGTCCTGTCGCAGACGGTGATCGTCGCGATGGGCGCGATCGGGATGACACTCATCATCATCGCCGGAGGGATCGACCTCTCGGTGGGCTCGGTGATCGCCCTGACGGGCGTCGTCTGCGCCCTCGCTCTGGACGGCGGCTGGGCGGCGCCTCTCGCCATCCTCGCCGCCGTGATCCTGGGGGGAGTCGTGGGGCTGATCAACGCCCTGGCGATCACCCGGCTGAAGGTGGTTCCCTTCATCGCCACACTCGGCATGCTCGGGATCGCTCGCGGGGCCGCCAAGTGGATGGCCCACGAGTCCACCGTCAACGCTCCGGCGAGCTGGGTGAACGAGCTGGCGGTCACCGTCCCCCCGGCCCCCTGGATGGTGTTCGCCCCCGGCGTGTGGGTGACCCTCGCTCTCGCCTTCGTCATGGCCTTCGTTCTGCAACGCACCGTCTTTGGACGCCGGGTGTTTGCGCTGGGCTCGAACGAGGCCGCCGCCCGCGCCTGTGGGATCGCGGTGGAGCGGCTCAAGCTGGCCATCTACTCGGTCGCCGGACTCTTCGTGGGTCTGGCCGGAGTGATGCAGATGTCCCGCCTCCGCCAGGGCGATCCGACGGTGGCGATCGGCACCGAGCTCGACGTCATTGCCGCGGTGGTGATCGGGGGCGGCAGCCTGTCCGGAGGCGAGGGCAGCATCCTCGGCTCCATGGTGGGCGCACTGGTGATGGCCTTCCTCCGCAACGGCAGCCAGCAGATGGGGTGGCCCACGTACGTCCAGGAGATCTTGATCGGTGCCATCATCGTGGCCGCCGTGGCGATCGACCGATGGCGTCACGCACAGGGAGGAAACGCCTGATGAAGTTGATCCGATTCGGCCCCGCGGGAGCCGAGAAGCCGGGCATCCTGACGAAGGACGGCGTTCGCGTGGACGTCTCCGCGTTCGGCCAGGACTGGGACGAGGCCTTCCTGGGCGCCGACGGGCTGGCTCGCCTCGAGCGCTGGGCGGGCGACCATCTCGCGACCGCTCCACGTGTTCCCGACTCCGAGCGGCTGGGCGCCCCCATCACCCGCCCGAGCAAGATCATCTGCATCGGTCTCAACTACGCGGACCACGCCCGCGAGAGCGGGATAGACCTGCCGAAGGAGCCTGTCCTCTTCTTCAAGGCCACCACGGCCTGCTCGGGACCGGACGACGACCTGGTCCCCCCCCGGGGCTCGACGAAGACCGACTGGGAGGTGGAGCTCGCCGTGGTCATCGGCAAGCCCACCCGGTACGTGTCGGAGGAAGAAGCCCCGGGCTGCATCGCGGGATACGTCCTCCACAACGACTACTCCGAAAGGGAGCATCAGCTCGAGCGAGAGGGTCAGTGGGTCAAGGGCAAGAGCGCCGACACCTTCGCGCCTCTCGGCCCCTTCCTCGCCACCCCGGACGAGGTGGGTGACCCGCAGACACTCGACCTCTGGCTCACGGTGAACGGCGAGGG
>CAXMOH010000449.1:0-2568 GCA_964194855.1 uncultured Hyphomicrobium sp. | reverse complement strand
GCCCCGAGAGGATGCGCAGGGTCCGGCGGAGGAGGTCCTCGAACCGGCCGTCGGTGCCCTGCTCGAGGGCCTTGTCCACGCCGCGCTCCGCTTCCGGGCGCGAGTAGCCCAGGTGGACGAGGGCCGAGACGAGGTCGTCCTGCGGGGTGGCCGGGGCCTCTTCGGCCGGAAGGTCCGGGCCGGAGAGGCCCTCCACCTTGTCCCGGAGCTCGACGACGAGACGCTCCGCGGTCTTCTTTCCCACGCCGGGGATCCGGGTGAGCCTGGGCAGGTCCCCCGAGCGGAGGGCGCCGACGAGGTCGGGGGCCTCGATTCCGGACAGGATGCCGATCGCGAGGCGCGGCCCGACTCCGGCCACCGAGATGAGCCGCTCGAAGAGGGCCTGCTCGGAAGGGGTGACGAAGCCGAACAGAGCGAAGGTGTCCTCCCGCACGTGGGTGTGGGTGAGGACGGTGACCTCGGCTCCTGGCTCAGCCAGGCGGTAGAAGGTGCTCAGGGGAATGGTGACGCTGTACCCGACGCCGGCAACGTCGAGAACCAGCTCCTGGGGCTCCTTTCGGAGGATGCGGCCGGTCAGTTGGGCGATCAGGGGGACACCGCGGCGATGGGACGAAGGCACGCCAGGCAGAGAGCCACCGCGAGGGCGTCGGTGGCGTCGCCCGCTTTCACAGGTTCCGGAAGGCCGAGGATCTGCGTCACCATGAAGGCCACCTGTGTCTTCTCCGCCCCCCCGAAGCCTGTGACCTGCTGCTTGACCGTGGCCGGCGGGAACTCGTGGATCTCCAGCCCAGCCTCGGAACCGGCCAGGAGGACGACCCCGCGGACGTGACCGAGGACGAGTGCGGTGCGGGTGTTGGCAGCGTGGAAGACGTCCTCCACCGCCAGAAGGTCGGGCCCGAGCCGGTCGATCACGGCGGCGATGCCGGCGTGGATGTGGCGCAGGCGCTCCGGCAGAGAGGCCTTGCGGGGCGGTGCGATGGTGCCCTTCTCGACGAGCTGGTGCCGCCGACCGTCCGTCACGACGGCCCCGTATCCCGTTCGGAGGGAGCCGGGGTCGACGCCGAGGATCAGCATGCGTGTCGAGGCCTAGCCAGCCGCCGTCGTCTCCATCTCCTTCTCGGAGATGTCGGCGTTCTCCCAGACATTCTGGACGTCGTCATGATCCTCGAGGGCGTCGAGGAGCTTGAGCATCTGCTGGGCCTTGGGCCCGGTGAGGGAGATGTTGTTGTCGGCGATCTTCTTGACCTCCGCCTCGTCGGGCTCGATCCCCGCCTTCGTCACCGCCTCGCGCACCGCCTCGAAGTCCGGGGGGGCGGTGTAGACGGTGAAGCCCTGGGGCTCGGTCTGGATGTCGTCGGCGCCCGCATCGAGAACGACCTCCATGAGGGTGTCCTCGGTGGTCTTCTCCGCGGAGATGGCGATCACCCCCCGGGGCTTGAACATGTAGGCCACGCTGCCGGGGTTGCCGAGGTTGCCGTTGTGCTTCGAGAAGAGGTGGCGGATCTCGGAGACGGTGCGGTTGCGGTTGTCAGTCGATCCCTCGATGAGGAGCGCAATGCCTCCGGGGCCATACCCTTCGAGGACGAGCTCCTCGTAGGTGGTGCCCTCGAGCTCGCCGGTGCCCTTCTTGATCGCCCGGGTGATGTTGTCCGCCGGCATGTTGGCGCCCTTGGCCTTCTCGACTGCGGTGCGCAGACGGGGGTTGGAGTCGGGGTCCCCACCGCCGAGGCGGGCGGCGATGGTCATCTCACGGATGATCTTGGTGAAGAGCTTGCCTCGCTTGGCATCGGTGGCGCCCTTCTTGTGCTTGATCGAGGCCCATTTGGAGTGTCCGGACATCTGGTCTTCTCCTGACGACTTCCGGCAAGTCTAGCATCCGGCCGGAAGGCACAAAAAAGCCCCGGTCCGCGAGGGACCGGGGCACCAAGATGAGGAATCGAAGATGAAGAAAAGTCCCGGCAACGTCCTACTCTCCCACCAGGCTGCCCTGGCAGTACCATCGGCGCTGGAGGGCTTAACGGCCGTGTTCGGAATGGGAACGGGTGTGGCCCCTCCGCCATGATCACCGGGATGAAATATCAAGCCGAAGACAACCGAAGATTCCACTCACTCGCGCGCTCGGGCGAGCGCACCGCCAACTGTTTCCGGCAGTATAAACACCATGGTCAAGCCGCACGACCGATTAGTACCCGTTAGCTGAATGCATTGCTGCACTTGCACATCGGGCCTATCAACCTCGTGGTCTACAAGGGGTCTTTAGGCAGGTTACCCTGCGGGAGACTTCATCTCGAGGCGGGCTTCACGCTTAGATGCTTTCAGCGTTTATCCCAACCGAACGTAGCTACCCAGCTATGCCTCTGGCGAGACAACTGGTGCACTAGAGGTTCGTCCATCCCGGTCCTCTCGTACTAAGGACAGGCCCTCTCAAGTCTCCTACGCCCACACCAGATAGGGACCGAACTGTCTCGCGACGTTCTAAACCCAGCTCACGTACCGCTTTAATGGGCGAACAGCCCAACCCTTGGAACCTGCTACAGCTCCAGGATGCGATGAGCCGACATCGAGGTG
>CAXMOH010000448.1:0-4136 GCA_964194855.1 uncultured Hyphomicrobium sp. | reverse complement strand
AGCTCGAAAGGCAGGTACTTGACCGCCATCTCGCACTCGGACGAGTCGAACTTGCGACCCACGAGACGCTTGACCGCGTAGACCGTGTTCTTCGGGTTGGTGAGAGCCTGGCGCTTGGCGATCTGCCCGACCAGCCGCTCGCCCTTCGCGGTGAACCCGACGATGGAGGGGGTGGTACGCGCCCCCTCCTGGTTGGGGATGACCTGAGGGACGCCACCCTCCATAACGGCGACGCACGAGTTGGTCGTGCCCAGGTCGATTCCGATCATCTTACCCACGTCGAACCTCGCTCCCTTCCCGGACGAAACGGACTAGCCGCCGCCGTTCCCGTCCTCCGGCTCCTCACCCTTGGCCACCTTGACCAGCGCGGGGCGGAGCAGGCGCTCCCCGAACGAGTACCCCTTGCGAAACACCTCTGCGACCTCGCCGTCACCCAGCCCCGGCACGGGCTCGTGGATCAGAGCCTGCTGCGTGGCCGGGTCGAAGCGTTGGCCCACCGGGTCGACTGTGACGACGCCGTGCGACTCGAACAGCCCGACCAGCTCCCGGCGGGTGAGCTCCACGCCTTCCCGGAACTCGGTCTCGCCGCCGCCGGCCGACAGAGCCCGCTCCAGGTTGTCCACGGTGCCAAGAAGCTCCTCGAAGATCCCGGCCAGCGCCTCCTGGGAAGCCGTGCTCCGGTCGCGCTCGACCCGCCGGCGGTAGTTCTCGAAGTCCGCGCGGCGGTGGAGGAGGCTGTTCTGGAGGATCTCGTGCTCGGCGCGCAGGGCCTCGAGCTGGTCCTCGGGGGAGGACGGGGGCTCCTGGACCGCCTCGAGGCCCCTCGCGGGTGTCGGGGAGGCCTCCTCCACCATGGCCGACCCCTGGTCCTCGCCGGCCGAAGGATCGTCGTTCGGCACGCCGGTCTCCTCCACTTCGCTCTCCTTCTCGAGCCGCCGCCTCACGAGCTCATGCTCCTCAGTCTGTCGGCGAGAGCCCGGGCCACGTGGTCGACCAGGGCCACCACGTGGGCATACTCCATCCGCGTCGATCCCAACACCCCGAGACCCCAGCCCGAGTCGCCCTCGACGGTGCAGCCCGCGGTCACGAGAGACACGTCCCGGAGGTCCGGGTCCGGGTTCTCGTGTCCGATCAGGACGCGAATCCCCTCGCCGGAGATACAGGCTGTGAGGATCTCGACGAGGCGGCTCTTCTCTTCGAAGGTGCGGAAGAGCACGCGCATCCGCTCGAGGTTCTCGAAGTCGGGATGCAGCAGGATGTTCGACGCTCCGTCGAGCGAGACGCTGGCCTCGTCCTCGGACTGGGCGAAGGCTCGCTCTCCGAGGTTGAGGGCCTTCTTCAGAAGCGAATCGTAGAGAGCCTTCTCCTCCCGCATGAGGGCCAGGAGCCTCTCGCGGATAGCCGAGAGAGCCATGCCCGAGAAGTGGGTGTTCAGGTAGTTGGCGCAGGTCTGGAGCTCGTCTGCGCTCAGCGGGTCATCGAGCTCGATCACCTTCTGGGTCACCAGGCCGCTGGCTGCCACCATCACGACGAGGACGCGGGGAGCGGCGAGGGGCACGAGATCGATGTGCCGGAAGCACGTGTGCGCGGCGTTCGGGGCGATGACGAAGCCGACCTGCCGGCTCAGGCTGGAGAGCAGATGAGAAGCATCCTCCATCACCTGCTCCGTGGACGCATCGGTGGCCGAGAAGGCCGACTCCACGGCGGCAGCGTCTCCGGCCGGCAGGGGATGGCGGTCCATCAGGCTGTCCACGAAGAAACGGTAGCCGCCGTCGGTTGGAACCCGCCCGGCGCTCGTGTGAGGGTGGTCGAGATACCCGAGGTCCTCGAGGTCGGCCATGATGTTCCTGAGCGTGGCTGGAGACAGCGCACGGTTGATGGCTCGAGAGAGGCTCTCCGAGCCAACCGGCTCGCCGGTCTCTATGTGGAGCTGAATCAGCGTGCGAAGGACCTCCCTCCGCCGGTCGTCAAAGGCGCTCGCGGGCATACTTCAGTGTGGAAATTATACGGCGGTAAGGAGAAACGGCAAATGCCGGTCCCTTGTTGGGCCCGGCCGGCCCCCCGTCCTCAGGCGCTTCCAGGCCCGCCTCCGCCAGGGGACATGTCGCTGTTGCCCTTGAACGTGGCGCCTTCGACGATGATGACCCGGGGGGCACGGATGTTCCCGGTGAGCCGGCCAGTGGCCTCGATGTGGACGCGCTGAGAGGCCTGGCAATCGCCGATGATCTCGCCAGCCACCACGATCGACTGGGCGCTCACGGCGGCCTTGACGCATCCTCCGGGGCCCACCTTCAGGTCGCGCTTTATTCGGATCGTGCCCTCCACCGTTCCCTCGACCAGCACGTCCTCTTCGCCGGTGATGTCGCCCTTCAGGACGGTCTTCGCGCCCACGACGCACGACGAGCCGGTGGAGGCCGGGGCCGGTGCGGCAGCGGCTTTCGCCTTGGCGCCGGCCGGGGGTGCCGCGGGACCTGTCGCGCGTGCCGGGGGCGTCGTCTCTTGCTTGCCGAAGATGCCCATCAATTCCTCCCGAGAGACCCGTCCGCTCGGGCCTTTCGCAGCGCAGGCGTTGGAGCGGGCGACGGGGTTCGAACCCGCGACTCCGAGCTTGGGAAGCTCGTACTCTACCAACTGAGCTACGCCCGCCCCGCTCGACGACTCTCACGATGATAGCGGGGCCCGCCTCGGCCGGTCAAGGCGGAATGAGTCTCTCAGGAACGGATGAGGGCCAGGACCTCGTCTCGGCGGGCCTGCATGTCCTCCCGGGACCCCGCCTCGAGGTTCAGCCGCAAAAGTGGCTCGGTATTGGAGGGTCGAACGTTGAAGTGCCACGAGTCGTAGTCCACCGAGATGCCGTCGAGGGTCGTGATGCGGCCGTCACCGTAGCGCTCCTCGACGAGGGCGAGGGCCCGCCCGACGTCGCTCACCCGGGAGTTGATCTCGCCGGAGATGTGGTAGCGCGCTCGAAGGGGCGCGACGAGCTCGCTGAGCTTGCAGCGGTCCCGGCCCAGCCGCTCGAGCACGAGGAGAGCCGGAATCATGCCGTTGTCCACGAACCAGTTGTCCCTGAAGTAGAAGTGGCCGGAGACCTCACCCCCGAACACCGCGTTTTCGTCCCGCATGCGCTTCTTGAAGAAGGCGTGGCCCACCCGGTTCATGAGGGGCATCCCGCCGGCAGCCGTGACGCTCTCGGGTACCGAGCGGGAGGCGCGCACGTCGTAGACGATCCGCGCCCCGGGCTCCTTGCGGGCGAAGGCCTCGCCGAGAAGCGCCGTCACGAAGTCGCCGGGGACGTACGCGCCGGTGTCGTCGATGAAGAAGCACCGGTCCGCATCGCCGTCCCACGCGATCCCGAGGTCTGCTTTCTCCCGGACGACGCGCTCCACGATGTCCCGTCGGTTCTCCTCGAGAAGCGGGTCGGCCGGGTGATTGGGGAAGGTCCCGTCCAGATCGAAGTACATCCTGACGGTGTCGACCGGAAGGGACTTGAAGATGGCGTCTGCGCCCACGGCTCCCATGCCGTTGGCCGTGTCCAGGACCACCTTGAGCGGCGGAATGGCGTCCACGTCAACGAACGAGAGACAGTGCCGGGCGTAGTGGTCCCGGGGAGAGGCCTCCTCCAGGGCTCCTTCCGCCGCGGGGGTGTCGGCGAAACGGCCCTCACCCAGCCACTCCCGGATCTCCTTGATGCCGGCGTCACCGGAGAGCGCCAGGGCCCCGCGGCGCACGAGCTTGAGACCGTTCCATTGTGCGGGATTGTGCGATGCGGTGATGATGGCGCCGCCGTCGAGCTCGTGGCGGGCCACCTGGTAGTAGAGCATGTCGGTGCTCACGACGCCGATGTCGACCACCGCACAGCCCTCGGAGCGCGCGCCCTCGATGAAGGCCGCGGCCAGCTCGGGAGAGGAGAGCCGGCAGTCCCGACCGACGGCGATCTTTCGGGCTCCCAGGTATTCGACGAGGGCGCGTCCGACGCGCCGGGCCACCTCGGCGTGGAGCTCGTCCGGGTAGAGGCCGCGGATATCGTAGGCCTTGAAGATGCCGGGCTCGATCCGGGTCATGGAGTCTCCAGGTTCACGTGGAACGAGAGAAGTCGCTGAGGACCGAGCCCTCTCCCAGCACGGCTCGCTCGACAC
>CAXMOH010000447.1:0-4826 GCA_964194855.1 uncultured Hyphomicrobium sp. | reverse complement strand
CGTGGGGGCCGAGGAGCAGGGTCTTCTGGGCTCGGAGTACCTGGCGCGGCACCCGCCGGTGCCCGCCGGCCGCATTGCGGCCAACATCAACATCGACGGGATGAACATCTGGGGCCGGACGCGCGACGTCGTGGTGGTGGGACTGGGCAAGTCGACCCTCGACGACTGGATTCGCGCGATCGCCGAGGCACAGGGACGAACGGTGAAGGCCGAGGTTTTTCCGGACAAGGGCTCGTACTACCGCTCCGACCACCTCAGCCTCGCACGGGTGGGCGTGCCCGGCGCCTACCTGGAGCCCGGAACGGACGTCGTCGGGAGGCCCAGGGGCTGGGGACAGCGGCAGCAGGAAGCCTGGGAGTCGGCCCACTATCACCAGCCGAGCGACCAGCTGAGCGACGAGTGGGAGCTGGGCGGCGCCATCGAGGACGCACAGCTCCTCTTCTCTCTCGGCGTCAAGGTCGCAAACGCCCCCGGGCTACCCCAGTGGCGCGCCGGCGACGAGTTCGAGCCGGCCCGGAAGCGGGCTCTCGCCGCGCTCGAATAAGCGGCCACACTCGGCGCCGGGGAAGCTCAGCCCGACCGCTCGGCGGAGGGAAGCACGAGGCGGAAGACGCTCCCGCGGCCCTCGACGCTGTCGAGCTCGACGCGGCCCCCGTGGGCTTCCGCCGTCCACTTGACCAGGGAGAGCCCCAGCCCGGTGCCCCCCAGCTCACGGGAGCGGCTCCGGTCCACCCTGTAGAACCGCTCGAACACGCGCTCGTGGTCCTCCCCGGCGAGACCCGGGCCCTCGTCCCGAACCTCGATGAAGACCTCGCCGCCCCTGGACCCTGTCGCGATGGACACGCGCGTGCGCTCCGCCGAGTACTTGATGGCGTTGTCCGCCAGGTTCACCACCGCCTGGCGCAGGGCCAGTCGATCGCCGTTCGTCATGACCGGTGCGGAGGTCTCGGTTTCGAGCGTCTGCTCCCGCTCCTCGGCGAGAACGCAGAGGTGGTCGACGACCTCGCGGGCGAGGACCGAGAGGTCGAGCCGCTCGAGACGGAGCCTCGCCTCGCCGGCTTCCGCTCGAGCCAGCGTGAGGAGCTCGTCCGCGAGGCGGGCGAGCCGGTCCACCTCCTCCAACATGCTGCCGATGACCTCGCGGCAGTCCTCGGTGGATTTCGCGCCCCGAAGGCCCACCTCGCCCACGCTCCGAAGCGCGGTGAGGGGCGTCCGAAGCTCGTGGGAGGCATCTGCGGTGAAGCTCCGAAGCTGTCCGAACGAGCCCTCGAGCCGCGCCAGCGTGTCGTTGAAGGCGGCGGCCATCTGGTCGAGCTCGATGCTCTTGCCATCGATGGGCAGCCGCTCGGAAAGGTGCTCGGCGGTGATGCGCTGCGCCCGTCGGGCGAGCCGCGAGAGCGGGGCCAGGGCCGTCCGCGCGATCCAGCTCCCGCCGAGGCCCCCCACGGCAAGCACGCCGAGCGAGAGAAGGAGGACCTCGACCGACAGCGCACGCACCGGCGCGCGGGAGGAGACCTCGGAGACCGCCACTCGCAGGAGAAACGGCTTCCCGTCCAAGGTGACCGTCTCGACGAGGATGCGGACCGGGCCGGTGGGCAGCCCGTGTGTATAGGGACGGTGCGGGGGGTGGCTGGGATCGGGAGCCTCCCCCAGGTCGATCGCCTCGAGGGTTCCGTCTGCCAGGAGGAGCGCCCCGTCGAGGCTCCAGACCTCGATCCAGTGGCCTCCACCCGGCTCCTCATCGACACCGCTCCACGGAGGGGCGCCCCCGCGCCACGCCGGTCGGCCGGAGTCCGAGAGGGCCAGAGCGCCGGCGGCGAGCTCGACGTCCTCGTGGACGCGGTGGTCGAGCCGCGCCTCGACGTGGTGGGCGAAGAAGACCACCACCGCTGCCGAGTAGGCCACGAGGCAGAGCGCCAGGAGGCCCCCGTACCAGAGGGCGATTCGGGTGCCGAGGCTGCGGAAGCGCACGGGCCCTCCGGGCACCAGCCCGGCCTCGCCGGATCGCTCCGTCACGCCTCGCCCTCACGGACGAGGAAGCCGACGCCGCGCACGGTGTGGATGAGCCGTTCGTGGGGCGCGGCATCGACCTTCCGGCGCAACCGCACCATGTGGACGTCGATCACGTTGTCGAGGGGGGTGCCGCGCTCGGTCTCCTTCCAGACGTCGCGCGCGAGCATCTCCCGCGACACGATGGTCCCGCGGTGTCGCACGAGGTACTCGAGGAGCTCGTACTCCCGCGGCGTGAGCTCGATCGCCCTCTCTGCGCGGGTCACCTTGCGCGCCGACACGTCCACCACGAGATTGCCCGCGGTCAGGCGCAGGAGCTGGTCCCCGCGCCCTCTCCGCATCAACGAGCGCACCCGAGCGAGGAGCTCCGAGAAGGCAAAGGGCTTCACCATGTAATCGTCGGCGCCGGAGTCGAGGCCCTCCACCCGGTCCTCCACCGCGTCACGAGCGGTGAGGATCAGGACCGGTACGAGCAGCCCCTTCTGCCGCAGCGCGCTCAGGACCTCGAGACCGTCCCGGCCAGGCAGCATGCGGTCGAGTATCAGAACGTCGAACGCCTGTGAGGAGGCGAGAAAGAAGCCGTCCTCGCCGGTCAGGGCCACCTCGACGGCGAAGCCCTCGGACTCGAGTCCCTCGCGCAGCGCCCGGGCGACCTTGGGCTCGTCCTCGACGACGAGGACGCGAGGCGCATTCGGGGCGGCGCCGGTCATGCCCGTCCTCTGCACGTGGCCATTCTACGTGCCCGATAGCCGGGGTGCCGAGGGGACCTGGACAGCGTGGCGATCCCGCCCCACGCCTCCGGCAGAATCGGGGGGCGCCAGCCGCGCCGCGCGGCCGACGCCCCTCGAACGACGGCAAGAGATGACTAGAACGTCACCTTCAAAAAAGCCTGGAGCACGTTCGCCGGGTAGGCCGCGTAGCGCGTGTTCAGGAACAGCATGCGCGTCGCGTCGTCCACGGAGAGGAAGTTCTGTCCGTAGGGATCCATGTCGTCCCACATGAAGTCGCTCATGTTGAAGACGTCGAGCCAGTAGAACGCGCCGAAGCTGATCTTGTCGTTCACCTTGCGGGTGAGCTTGATCTCGGCGAGGATCTGCTCGTTCTCCTGGTCCGGGAAGTCGTACCCGAGAGCCACGTTGGCGATCTCCCCGGGGTTGGCCAGGTCGAGCGGGGGGCCGGGGTTCCGTGTGAGCTGCTCGATGGTGCCCTTGACCCACCAGCCGCGGGCCTCGAAGACCCACTTGTCGGCCGTGTAGTCGAGGCCTCCGCCGAGCCCCACCGTCGTGTCGGTGTAGTCGCTCATCCAGTCGAAGTTGGGGACCTCCCAGGGCGCCTCCCAGTCCGCTCCCGGAGGGGGCGCGCAGTTGGAGCACTTGGTGCGGAGGTGCGACCCCACCTCGTACGTCGACCACTCGCCCCAGACGAAGACGTTCAGCTTGTCGGTGCCGCCCAGGTTGAGGTTCGCGCTCAGGCCCTGGCCCTTGGCGGACTGGCGACCGTACTCGCTCGCCGGGAAGTCGTCGTCGGCGTAGTCGTAGACGATGTTGAGGTTGGCCGGGTGCGAGGCGAACAGATCCACGTTGACGGTGAACGCGTTGCGCTTGCGGTCCGCGATGTCGTACATGCGAAGGCCGTCGATCATCCCGTCGAACCCCTGGACGTAGCTGCCGTCGTACTTCTGGTCCGAGTAGCGGTAGGTCGCGAACCCGCCGAAATTGGAGTTCCCCGCGAAGTAGACGGTCGCGGCCAGGCGGTTGTCGGCGACCGACTTGACGGCTCGTGTCCCGATCTCGCGGGTGCTGTTGCCCTCGAGGCTCTTGTACTGGTCGTAGTCGCGCTGCACACGCTCGGCCAGCAGGCCGAAGCGTACCTTCGGGGACGCCTTGAAGATCACCTCGGCGTTGAAGCGGGTGCGCGAGAAATCGATTGGGATGTGGGAGATCGCGCCACCCTTGAAGTCGTCCTTCAGTCGGGACTCCACATACTCGGCCCGAGCGGGGACGATGAAACCCTCGTAGCTGCTGTCGAAGTCGTAGTAGTGGGCCCGGGCGTTGAAGCCCCAGCTCTTCGACCGTGACGAGAAGACGGCGCCCAGCATCGTGGTGTCCACCTCGGCCCCGAGGCTCTTCCTCTGGAAGACGGAGGTGGTCGTCGGGTCGTCCCG
Source organism: uncultured Hyphomicrobium sp. (assembly GCA_964194855.1). GTDB lineage: Bacteria > Acidobacteriota > Vicinamibacteria > Fen-336 > Fen-336 > JAJDNS01. Next base: position 652 of record CAXMOH010000447.1, on the reverse strand, counting down.
GTCGTCGATGACGCCGTCGCCGTTCAGGTCCTTGGTCCCGATGAGCGCGGTGTTCGTGGTGATGGGGAGGAACTCGTCGTCCTGGCTCATCCGGCCGCGGCTGAGGATGGCGGTGAGCTGGGTCCCACGGGAGAAGACGTACCCACCCTGCAGGTTGACGTTCCAGGCCTGGTTGGAGGGGGGCAGCGACATGCGGGCGAAGTCCCACAGCCCACGCTTGCTGCCGCTGGAGGCCAGGGTGTCCGTAGCCCAGAACGGGTTGTCGTAGGTCTGGCCCATGAAGTCGTTGTCGAAGTCCTGGAAGTGGAACAGCGCCTGCCCGAACCACTTGCCGTTGGCGTAGGAGCCGGAGAGCTCGAGGCTCGTGGTCTCGTACTGCACGGTCATCGGGAGCTCGATGCCACGGACGGAGAACAAGTAGTCGTAGTCGGTCTTCCCGTCGCCGTTGACGTCACTGATGCGCTGGTACGTGCCGCTGCCCGCGGGGCGAGTCCCGTCACGGGTCTCCCGCGAGCCCTCGACCCGGAAGTCCCAGCTGGCGCTGGGCTTGAACGCGAGCTCGAAGCGCCCGACGTTCCGACGCGAGGCCACCGAGAGCGGGTTGTAGCCCTCGAGGAGCTGGTTGGTGAGACCGAAGACAAGGTCGTTGTCC
>CAXMOH010000446.1:0-8772 GCA_964194855.1 uncultured Hyphomicrobium sp. | reverse complement strand
GGCCGTGCTGCTGGTGGGTCTAGGATACCGCGAGCTGTCGATGGCTCCTTCCGCCATCCCGCGGGTCAAGGCCGCCGTGCGGGCGATCCGCGAGGAGGACGCCCGCGAGCAGGCCGAGCGGTGCCTCTCGCTTCGCACACGAGCGGAGACCGTGCGTTTCGTCCGGCAGGTGCTACCCGAGGCGGTGGCGGCGGCAGGCCCGCCGCGCGGGGAGCCCGAATAATTCACCAGGCCTTCTGCTGCGACGAAATCTGGCGAATAATCCGGGCTCAGTACCGCGCCAGCTCCCGCATGGCGGTGGCGAGGTCGTCGACCTGGGGGAGGATCGCTTCCTCGAGGACCGGGTTGTAGCCCACGAACGTGTCGAGTGCGCCGACCCTCCGCACCGGGGCGTCCAGGTACTCGAAGAGCTCCGAACCGATACGCGCCGCGATCTCGGCGCCGTAGCCCCATGAGCGCGAGTCCTCGTGGGCGACCAGGACCTTGCCCGTCTTCTTGACGCTCGTGGCGATGGCGTCCCAGTCGTAGGGGTTGAGGCTCCGCAGATCCAGGATCTCGGCCTCGATGCCGTCGAGGGACACCTGCTTGGCGGCCAGCTGCGAGCGGTGCACCAGCGCCCCGAAGGTGACGATGGTCAGGTCGTCCCCCTCGCGAGCGCGGCTGGCCTGGCCGAACGGAATCATGTAGTCGGGCCCCGGGTAGGCTCTCTTGTTGTAGACCTGTCGATAGAGGTGCTTGTGCTCCAGGAAGATCACCGGATCCTCGCAGCGGATGGCCGTTCTCAACAACCCGTTGGCGTCCTGGGCGTTCGAAGGGATCACCACCCGGAGCCCCGGGATGTGGGTGAAGAGGACCTCACCGCACTGGCTGTGGTAGACCGCCCCTCCCTGCAGGTAGCCTCCGTAGGTGACCCGGATGACGACGGGGCACGAGAAGGTGCCGTTCGAGCGCCACCGGATCAGCGACAGCTCGTTCCGGATCTGCATAAAGGCGGGCCAGATGTAGTCGAGAAACTGGACCTCCACCACGGGCTTGAGACCGCGGGTGGCCTGGCCGATGGCCCGCCCGACGATGGAGGCCTCGGCGAGGGGAGTGTTGTAGACCCGACGCGAGCCGTGGCGGCGCTGGAGGTTGTGGGTGACCTTGAAGACACCGCCCTTGCCCTTGACCTGGTCGAGGCTGTCCTCGCGGGAGCAATCGGCCACGTCCTCTCCGAAGATCACGATCCGCGGGTCCCGGGCCATCTCGTCGTGAAGGCAGGCGTTGAGAAGGTCGACCATGGTCTTCGGAGCCCCGCCCACCGCCGGCTCGGTCTCGAAGGCGCTCGAGGTGGGATCCACGGAGTCCGAGTACACGTGGCGCGTGGCGGTCTCGGGGTGGGGCGCCGGGGCCCCGAGGGCCGCCTCGGTCGCGGCGGCGATCTCGCGGTCGACCTCCTCGCGCAGTGCCTGGAGCTCCGCCTCGGTCGCGAGGCCGTCCACCTTCAGCTGCTCGGGAAAGCGAGCGAGAGGATCGCGCTGGGCGTCGGCGTCGCGCTCCGTGGCCGAGCGGTAGAGGGCCTCGTTGTCGGAGAGCGAGTGCGAGTAGGGGCGGATCACGCTGGCGTGGACGAGGGCCGGGCCCTGTCGCGCCCGGCACCAGGCCGCAGCCTCGTTCAGCACCCCCAGGCTGGCGAGCGGGTCGCAGCCGTCGACCTCGCGCACGAGGAAGTTGGGGAAGGAGCGGACGAGCTTCGAGATGCTCCCGCCGGCGGTCTGGACCTCGACAGGGACCGAAATGGCGTAGCCGTTGTCCTCGATGAGGTAGAGGATGGGGAGCTTCAGCGACGCACTCGTATTGAGGCTCTCCCAGAACTCTCCTTCGGAGGTGGTGCCCTCTCCGGCGCAGCACAGGACCACCTCGTCGGCGGCGAAGGCCGGGGGAGGGGCCGCCTCGACCAGGCCGGCCCCGAGGTGGAGCCCGGCCTCGGCACACCCCGTGGCCTGCACGAACTGGGTCCCGGTCGGGGAGGAGCCCGTCACCACGTGGAGGCCGGGGTGGCCCCAGTGCGAGGGCATCTGCCGCCCTCCGGAGCTGGGGTCGTCCTTCGAGCCGACGGCGGCCAGCAGCATCTCCTGGACCGTCATCCCGAGTTGCAGGAGGAGGGCCCGGTCCCGGTAGTAGGGGTAGAACCAGTCGTGGCCGGCCCGGAGCACCAGCCCCGCCGCGACCTGAACGGCCTCGTGGCCTGCCCCGCTGATCTGGAAGTAGACCCGATTCTGGCGCTTGAGCAGGATCTCCTTGTCGTCGACCCGCCTCGAGAGGTACATCGTCCGGTAGATCGAGAGCAGCGTCTCGCGGTTGAGCCGAAGCCGGCGTTCGACCGACGGTGAGGCCAAGCAGTCTCCTCGGGAAGCTCCCACCCCGGGTCCTGACGGCGGGGCCGGACAATGGGGTCATTTTACTCCAGCAAAAGGCCGCTCACCACGCTCCCCGGGGGCCCGGGGATTCAAGCCCGGAGCAGGTCCCAGAGGAACCGGGGCCCGAAGGCCGTCCGCGCGGGCACGAAATCCCCTGCGATCCCCACCAGGCGGTCGGCCAGGTCCGGGCGGCGGGCCAGGCGCCGCGCCAGGAGGTTGCTCGCCTCCGGCCATCTCACGGCGAACTGCAGGAGGCGGTTGAAGCGGAATTTGTCCCGGGTGGCGGCATGGCGGGACCGCTCGTAGCCCACGAGTCGTTCGGACAGGGCAGACGCGGCGTCCCGTGCGGTCAGCGACTCGCCGATCACCCCGGCGGCGATGTGAGACGTGCGCAGCGCCAGGGTGATGCCCTCTCCGGTGAAAGGGTCGTAGAAGCCCGCGGCGTCCCCCACGAGCAAGGCCCCAGGTGCGGTCAGCGAGCGGGCCTCCACCGCCAGCGGCCCGATCACCCGGGGTGTCTCCATCAGGCTGGCGCCCTCGAGCCGCTCCCAGACTCGGGGCCATCGGGCCCGCAGTTCCTCCTGGAAGAACCCCTCGACGTCCCCCCCGGCGGCACCCATCGCGGTCCCGTCGAGGACGAACGCGACGTTGGCGAGGGTCGGGGAGAGAGGGGCGACCCCGCAATACCCACCGCCCCCGACGTGCATCTCGCCGTACTCGTCGAGTCCCTCCATGCCCTCCCAGTACCCCCGAACGGCAAAACGCCGCAGGCGAGGATGGGGACGGTGGAGCCCCAGGCGGGAGGCGACAACGCTCTGACGCCCGTCGGCGCCCACCACAAGGCGCGCCTCGAAGGTGTGAGGGCCGCCAGGGCCCTCGGCAAGGACACCCTCCACGACTCCTTCGTGGCGCAGGAGGCCCGTCGCACGAGTCCCTTCCCGGACCTCCGCTCCCAGGGTGCGGGCCCTGTGGAGGAGCGCGGCGTCGAGGGTCAGCCGTCGGATCCCCAGCCCGGGCCGGTTCTCCGGGGGATAGCGCCCCACGAAGACCGTGCCGTCCGGCGACGTGAGACGCATCCCCCGGAGCGCGTGAGGGCGAAGCGCTTCGATGGACGCCAGGGCTCCCAGCTCCTCGAGAAGCGGCCAGGCCTGGGGAGAAACCGCCTCACCGCAGACCTTGTCTCGAGGGAAGCGCGCGGCGTCGAGGATCAGCACGTCGAGGCCACGCTGTCGAAGGAAGCCGGCGAGGCTCGAGCCGGCGGGCCCACCTCCGACGATCACCACGTCGCGCCGCTCGGAGGTCGTCGACACCATCAGGGCCCGGCCTCCCGGACCGCCACGGCGAGAAGACGGTAGGGGAAGTGGCGGGTGATGCGCACGTGCGGGATCCCGGCCTCCTGGAAGGCCGAGCCGAGCTCGGCCGGCCGGAAGCCGCGACGAATGGAGACCAGCCCGTCGTGAACGCTCACCGGGCTTCGGAAGACCAGCGGGAAGGCCACGTGCCCGAAGAGGTGGGGCACCGCCGCGCGGTGGAGGTCACTGACCACCAGGGCCCGGCGGGCCAGCCGGTAGAGACGCCCGAGGATGGCCGGGAGCTCGTGCCCGTCGAAATGATGGAGGAAGAGCGAGGCAGTGACGGCGTCGAACGAGGCGTCCGGGAAGGGGAGGGAGCGAACGTCTCCCACCACTCGGCGCACCTCGCGGGGAGCGGCCTGCACGTGGGCCAGCTTCACGTCCAGACCCACGGCCAGAACGGACCCCGCCAGACGCGAGGACAGGAAGGCCGGGAGGTCGCCAGACCCGCAGCCCACGTCGAGGAACGAGCCGCCCGGAGGGACGTGGGGGCGCACGGCGCGCAACAAGTTGGGCCGGCCCGCAAGCCAGCGGTTGACCAGGCGCAGGTCTCCCAGGCTGCGGGCGGTCTCCACAGGGCTCACCCCGCTGTCGAGGAGCTCCGGCTCCGTGGAGCGGTGCTCCAGGCCAAAGAGCCTCATCGAAACTCGACGAGCGCCAGCTCGGCGGAAAAACCCGGGCCGAAGGCTCCGAGGATCCCGCGGGTCCCGGCGGCCGGGCGGTGGCGCCGAAGGATCTCGTCCAGGACGAACAGCACCGTGACCGAGCTCATGTTGCCGTGCTCGGACAGGACCGCCTCCGTCGGGGCCAGGTCGTCGGCGGCGAGCCCCAAACGCTCGCTCATCACCTCGATCACCCTGCGACCACCGGGGTGGAGGATCCAGCGTCCGATGTCCTTTCGGCTGAGGCCGCGCGGTGCAAGGAAACCGTCGACCGCGGGCACGATCTCACGGGAGACGAAGGGAGCGAGCTCCTTGTCGAGAATGATCTGGAGCCCCTGGTTGCGAAGCTCGAAGCCCATGAGGTGAGTGGTGCCGGGAAAGAAGACGCTCTCGGCCTCGCCCACGCGGACGAGTCCGCCTGCGGCCCGGGGGTGGTCGGGCCCGACGAGGATGGCCGCGGCCCCCCCGTCGCCGAAGATCGCCGAGGACACGACGTTCGTGGCCGATCGATCCCACCTCTGGAAGGTCAGGCTCGACAGCTCCAGTGCGAGGAGCAGCACGACCCGGTCGGAATGAGCGGCGAGGTAGTCCGCTGCACGTGCCAGCCCCACGACTCCGCCGGCGCAGCCCGACTCGGTGATCGGAAGCCGCCCGAGGCGCGGACCCATCCCCAGTGCGTCGGCGATGCGTGCGTCGAGGGCGGGGATCATGAAGCCCGTACAGGAGACGCTGACGATGAAGTCGACGTCCCCGGGGACTAGACCCGCGGCTTCGATAGCTCTGCGGGCGATGTCGATGCCTGCAGAGGATGCGATCTCACCGAATTTCCGGTTCTGGGTCTCGAAGTCGCCGGGGTGGAAGACCTCTTCGATGGGGACGGCGCTGGCCCGGGTGCGGACTCCTGCGGCGGAATAGATCGCGAGGAGGCGGCGGGAGAGGGCGGTCGGATCCTCGTCGAGCCACCGGCGCACCCACTCGACCACGACGTCCTGCTCGTAGCGGTGCGGAGGGAGATAGCGCTCGATGGCGAGGATGACGGCCATTACACCCCATCGGAATCGGGGTCTACAGAGCGATTCCGATGCTAGAAGGGAACGTCGTCGTCCGTGGCCTGAAAGCTGTCGCCACCACCGCCACCGCCGCCACCACCGCCACCGCCGCCACCGCCGCCACCGCCGCCACCGCCGTCTGCGGGGGGACCGTCGGAGGAACCGCTGGAGGAGCCACCGCCCCGGCCGCCGCCTTCGCCACGGCCGCCGAGCATGACCAGGCGGGAGTTGGGGCCGCTCACGCGGATCTTCGTGGTGTTCCTCTTGTTCCCGTCCTTGTCGGTCCACTCCTCGTAGCGGATCTGCCCTTCGATGTAGACGGAGCGTCCCTTGGTGAGATAGTCGCGCACCACCTGGGCGGTCTTGCCAAAGACCTCGACCCGGTGCCACTCGGTTCGCTCCTGCTTCTCTCCGGCCTTGCTCGTCCACTTCTCCGACGTGGCGAGGGAGAAGTTGGCGATCGGGTCGCCCGCCTGTGTGTAACGCATTTCCGGGTCGCGGCCCAGGTTGCCGATCAGGACGGCCTTGTTGACGCTCGCCATGCTTCCTCTTTCTTCGAGCTCGCGGAGCTCAGGGGTTGAGCCTCTCCCGGGCGATGCGGGCCGCGGGGGAGGTGGGGTAGCGGTCGACCACGTAGCGGTATTCGACCAGGGCCTGGCTCCGCCGTCCGAGCCTTTCGAGAGCCATCCCCTTCTTGACTCGCCCGTCCGGCAGCTTGTCGCTCGAGGGGAAGTCCCGGAAGAGGGTGTTCCAGGCCTCGATGGCCTCCGCGTACTCTTTCTTGCCGTACAGGCACTCGCCGATCCAGTACTGAGCGTTGTCCGTGAAGTCGGTCTCGGGGTAGTGGCTCATGTACTCGGTGAATCCCTGGATGGCCAAGTCGTAGTTGCCCCGGGCAAAGTCGGCGTAGGCCTGGGTGTAGAGCTCCCGTGGTGCCGGCACCGGGGCTGCGATCTCGCCGGTGTTCGGGTCGATGACGCCCCCGGGGTCCGTGCCGCTCAGCCCGGCACCGGCGGCGACGGGCGCGGCCACGTTGCCGGCCATCCGGAGCGCCTCGAGACGCTCCATGACCTCCGAAACGCTGTCCCCGAGGTCCCTCATGGAGGTGAGGACGGCCTCGTCCTGCTGGCTGCCCTCGTCGAGGGCGCTCTTGAGAAGCGCGTTCTGCTCGGCGACGAGCTCGGTCAGCCGCTGCAGCTCGGTCAGGTTGTCCGCGGCCTTTCGCTGCCAGTCGGCGATCTGCCCCTGGAGCGCCGTGACTTGAACCTGCATGCGCTTGCAGTCCTTGTCGGCCCGGGCCGGCAGGGCGATGGCCATCACGAGAGAGGCAAGAATTGCGATTCGTTTCATCAGGGAAGCTCCTGCGGCGAGTGGAGGCTCAGATCATAGCAGACGGTGGGACGCGCGAGGTCCGCTACTGAGACACCGAAAAATGGGCCCGCCGATTGGCGGTGTAGGCCGCCTCGGTCGCCGAGGGATCGAGAGGCCGCTCCTTTCCATAGGACACCGTCCGAAGGCGATCCGCAGCGACACCGAGGCTCACCAGGTAGTCCCAGACGGCCCGGGCGCGCTGCTCGCCCAGGGCCAGGTTGTACTCCACCGTTCCCCGCTGGTCGCAGTGTCCTTCGATGGTCACCTTCAGAGCTCGGCGGGTCTGGAGCCACACCGCATGGCGCTCCAGCGTTCCCCGGGCCCCCTCGGTGAGCGAAGAGCTGTCGTACTCGAAGTGGAGGTCGGAGAGGGGACTGCCCTCCTCGTACGTCGTCGTATAGTCGGTCTCGAGATCCGAGCCGGTGGCGTAGTCGCCCTCCACGGCCATCACGTCGGGACCTTCGTCGAGGGGCTGCGCGGGCAGGCTATCGGAGGCTACGGGTCCGCTCGGTGTGATCCCCTCCGGGCTGGTGAGGGCCGGAGGCCTCCTCTTGCCTCCACAGGCCGTCAGGGAGAGAGCAAGGGCGAGCACGAGCAGGCTCACAAGTGAGCGGTGGCGCAGCAGGAACAGCATGAAACCTCCTCCTCGGACCGTCTTCTTCGTCGTCATCGTCATCACCATCTTTCAAGGGCCCCAGGCGGGCTGGACGTTGTTGCCCGCCCCGGTGGCCAGGCGCTTGATGGAGCGGCCCTCCCGGTCGGAGACGGTGATCGCCCAGGTCCCCCGTCGCTCACAGGAGAACGCGAGGTGGCGCCCATTGGGGGACCACGACGGGTACTCGCAGGAGCCGCGGCCCCGTGTGATCTGCCGGACCTGCCGGGTGGCCAGGTCGATGATCGCGATGTCGAAGCCGCCGGCCTCGAGCCGCGCGGTGTAGGCGATCTCGCTGAACTGCCGCGCCGAGCTCCAGGCACAGCCGTCGTTGTAGTTGCCCACTTTGGTGAGGCGACGGACGTTCAGGCCGTCGGCGCCCATGATGTACAACTGTGGTGTCCCGGTGCGGTTCGAGGTGAAGGCGATCTCCTGCCCCGTGGGACTCCAGCACGGCGCGGTGTCCAGCGCCCTTGTGGTCGTGAGCCGTCGCGCAGCGCTGCCGTCCACACCCACCACCCAGATGTCCATGTTCCCCGAGCGAGTTGATGCGTAGGCGATCCTCTGTCCGTCCGGGCTGAAGGCTGGTGAAAAAGCCTGGGAGTTCTCCCTCTCGCCGGTGACGTTGGCGATGCTCTTGCCCTCGAAGATGCGGGCGAGAAAGATGAGCGGTGTGACCCGGCGGTACGACACGTAGGCCAGCGACAGCCCGTCCGGCGACCACTCGGGCAGGATGTTCAGCGAGCCGTTCACCGTGACGCGGCGAGGGTTGAAGCCGTCGTAGTCGACGATGTAGAGCTCTTTCGACCGACGCTCGGGCGTCGCGTCGCGGTCCGAGCTGAAGGCGATCCGCGTCCGGGCGACACCCTTGTACTGGGTGAGAGTCATGATGTCGTCGGAGGCCTGGTGGGCGAAGATCCGCGGGTTGTCGGGCTTGCCCGAGTAGCGGCGAGCGAGCATGGTCTGTCCCGAGTCCACGAAGTAGACCCGCACCTCGACGGTGAGCTCGTCGTTCGCGAGGCCCGCTCGTGTGAGGACGAGGATGCGCGCCCCGATTCCCTGCCAGTCCTCGAAGACCGGCGCGTCGGGGTTGAGAGGGGGGACCGCCGCGAGCAGGCTGTCGGGGACGAACTGGAACAGCCTTTCGAACCGCAGGTCGTTGCGCAGGACCTGGGTGATCGTGCGACAGGCCCGCTGCGTCTGCTCGTCCCCCGTGCGGGCAATGCACTCCGGAACAGCGAACCTCGGCGTGACTCCGCCGATGACGATCTGCTCCACCGGCTCCTG
>CAXMOH010000445.1:0-9287 GCA_964194855.1 uncultured Hyphomicrobium sp. | reverse complement strand
GAGATCTTCCTGGTGATGGCCAAGGAGGGCTCGACGATCTCGGGTCTCATGGACGCCTTCGCCACGTCGATCTCCATGGCTCTCCAGTACGGCGTTCCCCTCGAGGCCCTCGTCGAGAAGTTCTCCCACGTGCGGTTCGAGCCCTCGGGCTTCACGAAGAACCAGGAGATTCCCTACGCGAAGAGCATCACCGACTACATCTTCCGGTGGCTGGCCTCGAAGTTCCTCTCGGCCGAGCACCAGGAGGCGGTGGGTGTGCGGCCGACCGAGCCCTCGCATGCGCCGGTCTCCGGGTCCTCGGTTGGGACGGACCAGGCCGAGCTCTCCGCCGGGGCCGCGGTGCGTGCCCAGTCGGACGCGCCACCGTGCCACTACTGCGGCAGCATCATGACCCGCAACGGCTCGTGCTACCGCTGCGCCAACTGCGGAAGCACCAGCGGATGTAGCTGACGAAGTTGGGCCTTCTTAGGCCCAACTTCGTGATCCTGAGGAGGAGCCGACCGCGGCGGCGTGAACCAACCGCGGTCGTCCTGAGGAGCTTCACCGTCGGGCGAGCGACGAAGGATCTCCCAATACCGCTCTTGAGAGATTCTTCGCCCGCCGCTCCGAGGAGAGGCGCTCAGAATGACGTCCTTGCTGCGTCCACCGTGAGTCCTTTGTGACCCAGCTCACGTTCGAGCCAGAGGGCGCGTCGAAACCCTTGACTCGTCCACACCAACAACATAGCGTGCGGTCCATCAGGATGGAGTTGCGGCTGCCGCTCGCGCGCGTCGTCTGAGCAGCCCTTCTCAGGTTCTCCAACGACAAGGTGGCTTGGTTGCCGCCTCCCCTCCAGGCGGCGACCGGATTCGTGTGGGAGGGCTCCTGTCCATGATTGGGAACGAGCAGTCGAGCCGGTCGAGCGATCCCGTCCTCCGCCGGCCTCGGCCGGTGACAGCGCACTCCGCGGACGCTTCGGGGTCCCGGACGATCGTGATCCGGCAGGGAGGGGGCTGGCAGTCCCTGGCTGTTTTCTTGCTTTGCCTCCTCTTGCTGGCCGTCGTCCTCCTCGGCCACATGGCCCTGGGCCGCCTCGACGCGCAGAACCAGGAGAGCGTTTCCGCGATGGCAGGGGTCACGCGCAAGATCCAGCAGCTGGAGGCGGGCATCGGCTTCGACTCCACCCGGCGGCATCTGCTCCTCGGGATGCGCAACCACATCCTCAAGGCGAACGCCCGGGTGAGCCTCGCCGACGCGTACCGCTATGCCCAGCTCGCCCTCGAGGCCAGCGAGAAGTACCCTGCCGTCGATCCCCTGCTCCTCCTGGCCATAGGCATCGTCGAGAGCGGCTACGACCCGCAGGCCAAGAGCCGCGCCGACGCCCGGGGTCTCTACCAGATCTGGCCCTCGACCGGCAGGATGCTGGTGCGGGCCCTGGGCTGGACGTACGACGACTCGACCCTCTATGACCCGGAGAAGAACACCCAGGCGGCCGCCTTCTATCTCGACGTGCTGTTCTCCACCTACAACGACCCGCAGATGGTGCTGGCGGAGTACAACGGTGGACCCCTGAACGCGGGGTACTTCCGCGCCGCCTCGGGTGCTCTCGCCTCGGAGACGCGGAGCTACGTGCCGCGGGTGCTCGAGCTGCACGCCCAGCTCAAGCGGGAGTTCGATCGGGGAATCGACCTGCGCGCCGAAGCCTCTCACAGGGATGGGCAGCGCCAGGGCAAGACCCTCGAGCCAAAGAGAGGGCCGGGCGACGTGAGCCGGTCCCCGGCGAAGGGCTCGCGGTCGAAAAAGGCCGGCGGCGGGTCGGTCCCCGCTCCCGGCGAGGCCGAAAGCCAGCCCGCCGACGCCCGGTAGAGACGCCGCCCGTGGACAGCGTCCAATCCCCTACCGGGCCGGGGTGAGCTCGATCCGACGCCCTTCGCGAGCCGACTCGGCTGCCGCGTCGAGGATCTCTACGACCACGAGGTTCAGGGGCAGCGAAGACAGATCGGCGGGCCCTGGAGTGATCTCGCCCCGGACGACGGCGGCCAGGTACGCGAAGGGATCGTGAAGGGGCACCGGGGGCGCCGGGACCTCGATCTCCTTCGAATCTCCATCGCCTACCCGAATCCTGAGACGCGTCCGGTCGAGTGCGTGGATCTCGCCGCGCTCGCCGTAGACGTGGGTGTCCTTCCGGTTGTAGGGCCAGTTCCAGGAGGCCTGGATGATTCCCTGGGCCCGGGGGTAGGTCAGGATGACGGTGGCCTCATCCTCCACCTTCGGGTAGACGTCGGGCTGGAGCTGCTGGGTCACTGCGGTGACGGTGAGGGGCCGCTCGCCAAGCATCAACCACGTCATCAGATCGGCACCGTAGCAGCCGAAGTCGATGAGGGCTCCGCCCCCGTTCTGCTCCGGGTCGGTCAACCACTCGAGGAACTCCGGGTCGACTCCGATAGCGACGGGCCCCGGGTGGCCGTCGTGGATGACCATCTTGCGAATAGCCCCGAGGGCTTTCTCCTCGTGGATCATCTCGTAGAGGCGCCGATGGGTGCCGTACCAGGTCGTCTCGTAGTTCGTCAGCAGATGGATGCCGTGCTCTTTCGCCAGAGCGGCCATGCGCCGGGCGTGCTGGAGGTTCATCGCCAGCGGCTTCTCCACCATCACGTGGATCCCACGGGGGGCGCACGCCTCGACCACCTCCAGGTGCTCTCGAATGCTGCCGAAGGCGGTCACCGCGTCCGGACGGACCTCCTCCAGCATCGTCTCGAGGTCGGGGTAGACGAGATCCATGCTCAAGCCATGCTGCCCGGTGAGGCGCTGGGCGAGATCCCGGTTGGCCTCGGCGATACCGACGACCTCGACGTCGCCTCGGTCGCCCACCCCCAGTATCCAGTCCGCGTGGCCGTGGGTCAGCCCGGCCACGCCGATCCGGACAGGAGGCGCCCCTTCAGCCGCGGTGGCGGGGCGGGAGGCGATCGGCAGGAGTCCTGTCGTGACCAGGACGAGCAGCGACCCCGCAAGGTTCAGAGAGTCGAGTCTTTTCATGGGCTCCAATCTTCGCCGTCGAGTGGGCCGATTCTCTCACGGGCGACGTGGCCCGTCCGCCCCCGAGCTCGGACGAGTCAAGACGCGCGCCGAATTGGACTCGGTGGGGTGCTCCAGACCAGAATCCTCTCTCGCCACCCCTTGGCCAGCCCATGAGCTCTTCCTCGCCCGCGTCCGCCCTCGCACCGAAGCCCGCGCGAATCGACCGCGCGCTGCTCCTCCTCACCGTGGCGGCCTTCGTCGTCCGAGCGGTCTACCTGCTCTTCGAGCCCGTCTGCGGTCCTACCGGTGACGAGCCCAGCTGGATCGCACTGGGGATCCACGAGCTCGGGCGCCCGCGTCGAGGGCTCGACCCGTTCCGGGTGAAGTTCATCTTCTACCCGCCGCTCTATCCCTACTTCATCGCGGTCCTGTACCGAACGTTCGGGACGCTGGCCGCTGTCCAGTGGGTGCAGGCGGCGGCAGGGTCGCTGCTCGTGCCCGCCGTGGGGCGGGCTGGTGAGCGCGCCTTCGGCCGCCGGGCGGGTCTTCTCGCCGCCGGCTTCGTCGTCGTCTACCCCGACCTCGTCTGGTTTTCCGTCCGGTTCTGGTCGGAGACGCTCTTCATGCTCTTCCTCTGGTGGGCCGTCGAACGAACGCTGCGAGCCGACTCCGCCCGCTCCGCTCGCGTGGCCGCGGTGGCAGGCCTCCTGTTCGGGCTGGCTGCCCTCACGCGGGAGCTCGCCCTCTACCTCGCTCCGATCGCCGTTCTCTGGCTCCTGCGCCCGAGCGGGGACGGGTGGCGTCCCTCCCCGCAGGCCGTCCGCAACGTTGCTGCTCTCGCGCTCGGCCTCGTCCTCTGCGTCGCGCCCTGGACACTGCGCAACGCCGTGGTCTTCAAGGCATTCATCCCAGTCTCGACCATGGGGGGGCTGAATCTCTGGCAGGGAAACACGCTCACGCTGAACCACCTGCAGATCTACGAGATCCTCGAGGGTGTCGATGGACCGGTGGCGCAGGACCGCTACAGCAAGCGGATGGCCTGGGAGTCGATCCGCGACCGGCAGCCGATGTGGATCTTCGAGAAGCTGGGCGCCCAGATGCCCCAGTTCTGGAGAGCGGGCAGCGAGATCGCCGATCAGATGATCTGGCGAGAGGCCTGCGGTCCGCTGCCCCCGCGAACCCGTGCGCTGATCGAGGGGATCACGATCGCTCCGTTTGTCCTCCTCCTCGGCCCGTTCCTCCTCGGCCTCGCCAGGGTCCGGTGGAACGCCGCAGGAGGCCTCCTCCTCGTTCTGCTCGCCGCCTACAACATGGCCCATGTCGTGGCGCTGGCCACGACGCGGTACCGACTCCCCGTCGTCCCCGTCATGTTCATCGTTGCCGCGGCCCTGGTCGTTGGCTTGCGCACCGGCGGCCTTCACCCGTTGCGCGGGTGGCGCCTGGGGCTGCTCGCAGCGCTCCTCGTGGCGGCCCTTTTCACTCTTGCACCGGGACTGCCGGAGCTCGAGGTGTGGCGTCTGGTCGCTGGCCGTTAGAATCCCTGTGGAGGACTCGATGAGACTGTCCTGGCCCCCTCTTCTCTGCGGATCGCTGCTCGTGTCGACCCTGGGTGTCCTGGCGGCCCTGGGGGGAGCCTCCCCTGTCCTTGCCGCCGATCTGCGGGCACTGCCCGAGGGGGAGCGCCCCGCCGACGTCCGACTTCGGTCGCTGCGCACTCTGAACAGCGACTTCCCGTTCCACGCCGTCACCTCGCCCGAGGGTTGGACGCTGCGTGCGGCGAAGCTCCGTCGACGCGTGCGTGTCGCCACGGGTCTGTGGCCTTGGCCCGAGCGGACGCCCCTTCGAGCGGTGGCGCACGGTCGTGTCGATCGCCCCGAGTACACCGTGGAGAAGGTCTTCTTCGAGTCGCTGCCCGGCCACTTCGTCACGGGAAACCTCTACCGCCCTCGTGGCGGAGGGGGACGGCGCCCCGCCGTCCTCTCGCCGCACGGCCACGAAACCGACGGCCGGTTCCACGACCACGGGCCCGAGGGTGTGCGCGAAGAGATCGCCAGCGGAGCGGAGCGCTTCGCAGTCGGCGGGCGTCACTATCTCCAGGCCCGCGCGGTCCAGCTCGTCCGCATGGGTTGTGTCGTCTTTCAGTACGACATGGTCGGCTACGCCGACAGCGTCCAGCTCGAGCACCGTGGTCTCGGTGTCCGCGAGAGCATGAACACCCCGGCCCGCTGGGGCTTCTCGAGCCCCCGGGCCGAGCTGTGGCTGCAGAGCCTCATGGAGCTCCAGACCTGGAACTCGACGCGCGCTCTCGATTTCCTGCTTTCGCTCCCCGACGTGGACCCCGACCGCGTGGCCGTCGAGGGGCACAGCGGGGGCGGGACGCAGACCTTCATCCTGGCCGCGATCGACGAGCGGCCGGCGGTCGTCTTCCCGGCGGTGATGGTCTCGACCGCCATGCAGGGCGGCTGCCAGTGCGAGAACGCCTGCTACCTGCGTGTCGGGGCTGGCAACGTCGACAGCGCCGCTCTCACGGCCCCACGCCCCCTCGGCATGACCGGCGCCAACGACTGGACGCTCGAGATCGAGGAGAAGGGCCTGCCCGATCTCCGGAGCCTCTACGAGATGCTCGGGGCTCCCGGGCGGGTGAGCGCACGGACCTTCCCCCAGTTCGGCCACAACTACAACGCGGTCAGTCGCGCCGTGATGTACGACTGGCTCAACCGCCACCTGGATCTCGGCTTCGAAGGACCGATCCTCGAGGAGGACTTCGAGCCCCTGAGCCGCGAGGAGGCCTCGGTCTGGAACGAGGACCATCCCGCACCCCGGGGCAGCCAGGTGGGCGAGGCTCACGAGCGCGCGACTCTCGAGTGGATGACCGAGGACGCACGCGCGCACCTCGATCGGCTGGCGCCGGGCGAGGCGACGTTCGAGCGGGTCGTGGGCGGGGGCTTCGACGTGATTCTGGGCCGCCGGCTGGAGGACGTGGGGGAGGTGGCGTTCGAGGCGACCGCCGGTCGTGAGTTGGGGCGCCACGCGCTCACCCTCGGGCGGCTGAGGAGCGAGGCCGAGGGGGAGGAGCTGCCCCTTCTGGTCCTCGAACCCAGGGATCAACCGAGACGGGGCACCGTCGTCTGGCTTCACGAGGACGGGAAATCCGGGCTGTTCGAAGCGCAGACAGAGCCGATCGCTCCGGTCCGGCGGCTGCTCGACGCCGGCTTTGCCGTCGTTGGCGTCGACCTGCTCTTCCAAGGTGAGTTCCTGCCGCCGGCCGAAGCAGAGTCCCCTCCCGGGCCGACCAGCGCCCGCCGCGTCTACCAGGGCGACGGGTCGCAGCCCTGGCAAAGGTCTGCCGTCTACACCTTCGGATACAACCCGGCGCTCTTCGCGCGCCGGGTCCAGGACGTCCTCACAGTCGTGCGGTACGCCGGCGAGGGGAGCTCTCTGGAGCAGGTCAGTCTCGTGGGCCTGGGTCCGGTGGCCGGGCCGATCGTCGCAGCAGCGCGAGCGCAGATCGCCGAACCCCTGCGTGCGGCGGTGGACACCGGCGGCTTCCGCTTCGAGTCCGTCGAGCGCTTCGGCAGCCCGATGTTCCTGCCGGGCGCGGTGAAGTACCGGGATCTTCCCGCCCTCCTGGCTCTGGGCGGGGGAGGAGACCTCTGGCTGGCCGGAGAAGGGGAGAGCCCGCCCAACCTCGTGGAGCGCGCCTACGACACGGACACGGCCGGGGCGCTCACCGTTCACGGCGGAGCGGGCAACGCCGACGCCGCGGTGGAGTGGCTCACCCGCGAGCGCTAGACAGGTCGGCTACTCTCCGCCGTCGCCTTCCCCGGACTCTCCGCCGACCTTGCCGAAGCCCACCGGGGGCGGCACGTCGCCGCCGAGGGCTGCGTCCACCATCGCCTCGACGTCGGCGCGGACGCGGTCCTCGCCGCTGGTCACTGCCGTCGAGTAGGCGTCGTCGAGGGCCTCGGGCGCCGTCTCGCTGCCCCGCTTCAGCCACAGCGTCCGGGTCGGGAAAGCGATCTCGACGCCGAGGTGCCGCGTGAGGCGCAGGACGTCGACCACAAAGCGGTGTCTCTCCCTGAGCTCCGTGGCCCAGTCCGGCGTCTCCCAGAAGACGTAGATCAAGATGTCCAGCGAGCTGGCCCCGAATCCGTTCAGGTAGACGTGGAAGTAGTCCTTGCGGGTGTAGGGGTGGCGCCTCACCAGCTCCCGGATTCCTTCGCACAGCACGTCGATCTTCTCGGGTGGGGTGTCGTAGGCAACGCCGAGGAGGCTTCTCCACCGCCGATAGCGGCGCGCGCCGTAGTTGTCCACGGAGGCGCTGATCAGGTTCGCGTTGGGCAGCGTCACCAGAGAGTTGTAGAAGGTCCGGATCCGGGTGCTGCGGAACCCAACCGTCTCCACGGTCCCCTCGATGTCGTTGATGATGACCCAGTCGCCGACCTGGAACGGACGATCGACGAGGACGGTGATCGAACCGAAGAAATTCTTGACCGTGTCCTGGGCTGCGAGAGCGAAGGCGATGCCGCCCAGTCCGAGTCCGGCCAGCAGTCCGGTGATGTTGATGTTCAGGTTGTCGGCCAGGAAGACGGTGCCAAAGGCGGCAATGAAGACCTTGGCCGACGAGCGGAGGAGTGGGATCAGGAGATCGTCGTACTTGGTGTCCGTTTCCGCTGCGTACGACTCGAGCACAGCCGTCACCACATCGACCGCACGATACGCCGCCCAGACGAAGGAGGCGATGGCGAGGAACTTGACCGCGAGCAGCAGGATGGCCAGGGCCTGCGGAGGGAGCCCAAGCGTCAGAAGGCCCAGCCACCAGAGGCCAGCCATGGCCACCACGCCGAGTGGGCGCATGGCCGCTTTGATCAGGCCATCGTCGATGCGACGTGCCCTCACTGTCGGCGCCAGGCGGCCGGCCACGACGCGCACGAGGACGAACGTCAGGACGCGCTCGACGAGCACGCCGACGAAGATCAGGATCGCGAGGGCCAGCCACTGCCAGTACTGCAGAATGAAGCCCCCCTGGCGCAGGCTCTCCGGCATCTGGTTCCGGAGCCACATGGCCGGGGTCTGCGGCGCCTCCTCGACACCCTCGACCACGTCCTCGTCCCGGACTGCCTCCCAAAGCTCCGGGAGCCGCTCGATGGTCTCTCGTGAAAAGAGCCACTCGCCCTTGCCCACGCGCTCGAGCGCGATGGGGTGGCCCTCGACCGTCCGCCACACGTACCAGCTGCGGTCCCACTCGGTCTCCGGGATTTCTTCGAGCTGGACGTAGGCCACGCGATCGATGACCGACTTGAGCTCGGTCGCCAGATCGCGACCGCGGGCGGCCGCGACGTCGGCGGGGAAGTCCTCGCCCCGCAGGTCCAGAGTGGCTATGGCCTCTTCCCAGTTGCGTTCCGACATCGCCACCAGGAAGGTCTCCATCGTGGCGCGCGGTGTGGCGCGCCCGGGTGGCGCGGGGGCGGGTGTCGTCTCGACCGCGGGCTCGTTGCTCTCCTGCGCGGCGGTTGCCGGGAGCCCCGGCAGCGACTGTGCGAGGCCCAGCTGGGGCCAGGCGACGCTCGAGAGCACGAGGAACCCAACGACCCCGACGAAGAGCAGGGTGCTGGCGACGGGCCGACACCGTGTGCTCATTTCTCCGGCTCCGTCACGACCAGCACTTGATCGGCCGCGACGTTCTCCAGGACCTGCACCTTCCCGCTCGGCCAGGTGATCTCGATCTTCGTCACGAGCTGGTCGCTCCCGAGCCCGAAGTGCACTCGTGGATCGGACGCCCCACCGTAGCCGACGGCGGGGTTCACGTGGTTGTGGAGCGTCTTCGACGGCGTCGTGACCTTGATTCGGGCTCCGATGCCGTCGCGGTTGCTTGCGGTTCCCACCGCCCGGATCAGCAACCAGTGGTTCGCAGTGGGGCTGACATTGCGCCAGAACTCGATCGGTCCGTGCAGATCGGTCACCACCGCGTCGATACGGCCGTCGTTGTCGAGATCGCCAAAGGCCCCGCCCCGGTGAATCGCCTTCTTCGTGCTGAAGTCCTCTCCTGCGCCCGGCGAGGCGTCCTGGAACTTCAGGTCGCCGAGGTTCGCCATGACGAGGTTCGTCTGCGGTACCCGCTCCTTGAACTCGCCGTCGGGATCCATCACGTCGCCGCCGCACACGAAGAGGTCCTTGCGGCCGTCGTTGTTGAAGTCGACGATGGCGTTGCTCCACCCCGAGCGCGAGAGCGTCAGGCTCGTGACCCCGGCCCGCGCCGTGACCTCGAGGAAGGTGTTGTCTCCCTGGTT
>CAXMOH010000444.1:0-6386 GCA_964194855.1 uncultured Hyphomicrobium sp. | reverse complement strand
CGGGTCTGGCATTGTGCTACGCTCAGCGTTTCCGTAGCACGCACGAAGGAGGGCGGGGTTGGACATCGGGGTCATCGGGACGGGCTACGTCGGGCTGGTGGTCGGCGCGTGCCTGGCGGAGACGGGCAACTCCGTCCGCTGCGTGGACAGCGACGAGGCGAAGGTCGAGCGCCTGCGGGGCGGGGAGGTCCCGATCTACGAGCCCGGGCTGGAGGAGATCGTCCTCAGGAACGTGACCGAGGAGCGCCTTCAGTTCACCAGCGATCTCGAGGAGACGGTGCGCAGCAGCCTGGTGCTCTTCATCGCGGTGGGCACTCCGCAGGACGAGGACGGCTCGGCCGACCTCAGGCACGTGCTCGAAGTCGCAAGTGGAATCGGCAAGGCGATGAACGGCGACAAGATCATCGTCATCAAGTCGACCGTGCCGGTGGGAACCGCGGCCCGGGTGCGCGAGGTCGTCGGGGGCCTCACACAGCATCGGGTGGCCGTCGTCTCGAACCCGGAGTTCCTGAAGGAGGGCACCGCGGTCGACGATTTCTTCAAGCCCGACCGTGTGGTCATCGGGACCGACGACGCCGGGGTCGAGGCGGTGATGCGGCGGCTTTACCAGCCCTTCGTCCTGACCGGCAAGCCCATCATCGTCATGGACCCCGCCTCCGCGGAGCTGACGAAGTACGCGGCCAACGCCATGCTGGCAAGCCGCATCTCGTTCATGAACGAGATCGCGTACTTCTGCGACCAGGTGGGGGCCGACGTGCGCAGCGTGCGCATGGGGATCGGCTCCGACAGTCGACTCGGGGCGTCTTTCCTCTTTCCCGGCGTCGGATACGGCGGATCCTGCTTCCCCAAGGACGTGAAGGCCCTCATCCGAATGGGACACGAGGCCGGCGTCCCCATGAACGTCATCGAGGCGGTCGACAGCACCAACGAGTCCCAGAAGTCGGGTCTCGTCCCCCGGGTGGCGGCCTACCTGGGAGGGTTGGAGGACAAGGTGGTGGCGGTCTGGGGGCTCGCCTTCAAGCCCAAGACGGACGACATGCGGGAGGCGCCGGCCATCGCCATCATCGAGCGGCTCCTGGCTGGTGGGGCCACGGTGCGGGCCTACGATCCCAAGGCCGAGGAAGGGGCCCGAAGGGTGTTCGGCGACCGGGTCACGTTCTGCGAGAGGGCCCACGAGGCCGTGAAGGGGGCCGACGCGCTCATGGTCGTCACCGAGTGGAACGAGTTTCGCGAGCCGGACTTCGAGAAGCTGAAGGCCCGAATGCGCCGTCCCGCCGTGTTCGACGGTCGGAACATCTACAATCCGCAGACGGTGAGGGCCATGGGCTTTCACTACGAGGGAATCGGCCGCCGATGAGTGGCGGCCATCGCATCCAGCCCCGCCGCACCCCTCTCGACGACCCGCTTCTGAGCGTCGTCATGCCCGTCTACAACGAGAAGGCGACGGTGGAGGAGATCGTGGATCGGGTCCTCTCCGTCCCTCTCCGGATCGAGCTCATCGCGGTGGACGATGCCTCCACCGACGGAAGCCGCGAGCTCCTCGAGGAGCTGTCGAAGAAGCGGGGCTTCCGGGTCCTCATGCAGGAGCGGAACCAGGGGAAGGGGGCGGCGGTGCGTCGGGGGATCGACGCCGCCACGGGCGACGTGATCGTGGTGCAGGACGCCGACCTCGAGTACAGCCCCGAGGAGTACCCGGACCTTCTCGACCTGATCAAGAGGGGCAAGGCCGACGCGGTGTTCGGAAGCCGGTTCATCGGCCGCCACCGGTGCTTTCTCTTCACCCACTACCTCGCCAACCTGTTCCTCAACCTCGTCACGAACGTGCTCTACAACACGACGATGACGGACATGGAGACGTGCTTCAAGGCCGTCCGCGCCGAGCTTCTGAAGGACATGAAGCTCAAGAGCGACCGCTTCGGGATCGAACCGGAGATCACCGCCAAGCTCTTCAAACGCGGGGCCCGGGTCTACGAGGTCCCCATCACCTACGAGGGGCGCGACTACAGCGAGGGGAAGAAGATCACCTGGCGGGACGGCTTCCCGGCCCTCTGGAACCTCATCAAGTACCGTTTCACCGACTAGTCGGGTCCGGGAGCCCCAGGGCCTCCGGCTTGCCGGCTGAGCGGCTCGGCCGGTATACTTGTCGTTTGAAGCTGCCAGCTAAACGGCTGTCGGCCAAGGAGATGAGGCGATCGCCACACCCTTGCATCCCCCTCCCGCCAGCGTGATGCGTCCCGCTGGCCGGAAGTCGCGCTGGCGGCGGTGGTCGCACACGCTCCGCTCGGCCAGGGAGAGCGTGCGCCTGGAAGCTGTCCTCTTCCGTCGGCTCTTCTCGTACACGCGACCGTACCGCGGCCGGCTCGTCGTCTCCTGGGTGGCCACCGCCGGCTACGCGGCCGCCGGGGCGGGTCTCGTCTACCTGATCAAGCCGATTTTCGACGAGGCGCTGATTGCCGGGGTGAACGTCGGGCGGCTGTCGCTTTCCATCGTGGCCCTTTACGCCGTCAAGGGTCTCTCGTCCTACTTCTCCACGACCCTCGTGGCCGATGCCGGGCAGCACGCGGTCACCGATCTCCGAAACGCGCTCTACCAGCACGTCCTGGGGCAGTCCTTCGCCTTCCTCGGCCGCAGCAGCACCGGGACGTTGATGAGCCACATCACGACAGACGTGGAGAAGATCCAGGCGGCGGTCTCGGAGCTGGCAGGTGACCTGCTCAAGGAGGGGCTGACCATCCTCGGCCTCCTCACGGTGCTCTTCTACATGGACTGGCGGCTGGCGGCGCTGTCCCTGGTGGGCATGCCCTTGGCGCTTCACCCCCTGGTCCGGTTCGGCCGACGTCTTCGGGCCTCCAACGAGACGTCGCTTCGCCGGTGGCGCGACATCTCGGAGATTCTCCAGGAGACGATCTCCGGCTTCCGCGTCGTGAAGGCCTTCCGCATGGAGAAGTTCGAGATCGGGCGCTTTCGCCGGGCCTCGTCGCGCCTCCTCAGCGTGAACATGCGGATCACCCGGACAACGGCGATCCTCCCCCCCCTCATGGAGGGCGTGGGCGGGATCGCGATGGTGGGGGCGCTCGTCTACGGCAGCACCGCGATCCGGAGCGGGCACCTGACCACCGGAGCGTTCGTCGCGTTTCTCACGGCGCTTTTCGCGATGTACACCCCGATCAAGCGTCTTTCCCGCGTGAACGCCACCCTGCAGGCGGCCCTGGCCGCGGGGTCGCGGGTCTTCGAGGTGCTGGATCGGCACGACGAGGTCCCGGAGGCGGCAAACGCCGTGCCGCTGCCGCGGATGAAGGGTGAGATCGAATACCGCGGCGTCGGGTTCCGCTATTCGGACGGGCACGGAGAGGTCCTGCGCAACGTGAGCTTCGCGGCGCGCCCGGGCGAGGTCGTGGCCATCGTCGGCACGAGCGGCGCCGGCAAGACGACCCTCGTGAACCTCCTCCCGCGCTTCTACGACGTGACGGAGGGCACCGTCCTGATCGACGGCATCGACGTGCGTCAGGCCACTCTCGGCAGCCTTCGCCGGCAGATCGGCCTCGTCACGCAGGAGACCGTGCTCTTCAACGACACCGTACGCGCGAACATCGCCTATGGCCTGGACGACGTGGACGAGGCCCGGGTGGAGTCAGCGGCCCGCGCGGCGTTCGCTCACGACTTCATCCTCGACCTCGGCCGCCGGTACGACACGGTGATCGGCGAGCGGGGCAGCCGGCTCTCCGGCGGACAGAGGCAGCGCATCGCCATCGCCCGCGCCATCCTCAAGAACCCACCGATCCTGATCCTCGACGAAGCGACGTCGGCGCTGGACGCGGAGTCGGAGCGGCTGGTTCAGTCGGCCCTCGCCAACCTGATGAGGGGGCGAACCACCCTGGTGATCGCCCATCGGCTGACCACCGTGCGCGACGCCGATCGCATCGTGGTGCTCGAGGGCGGGGAGGTGGGCGAGGTGGGCTGCCACGAGGAGCTGCTCCGGCGGGAGGGGGGAATCTACAGCCGCCTCCACGAGCTGCAGTTCACTGCCCAGGAGCAGAGCGCGTGATCCGCTCGATGACGGGCTATGGCTCGGCGGGGCTCGAGACCGAGGCCGTCCGTGCGGCCGTGACCGCGCGCAGCCTGAACCATCGTTACCTCGACGTGACCGTGCACGTGCCCCGTCGGCTGCAGCCTCTCGAGGGCGAGATCAAGGAGGCTGTGGGAAAGACCGTGCGTCGCGGGCGCATCGAGCTGTCGGTCCACGCGAGCCTGAACGGGACGGAGACCGAGGCCGTGGTCCCCTCGAGGCCCCTGGTGGCATCGCTCGTCCGGGCTCTTCGGGACATGCAGAACGAGTTCGGGCTCGAGGGAAACGTCGCGGTGTCGGACCTGGTGCGCTTCCCGGGCGCCCTGGAGCGTGCGGAGACCCAGGCGACCATCCCCGGGGAGGCCTCTCGGACGCTTCTCGGCCTGGTGAGCGAGGCGCTCCAGGGGCTGGACACCATGCGCCGGGCCGAGGGAGAGCGGCTTCAGGCGGAGCTCGAGCGAGCGCTCCAGGCCATCGAGCGGGCTGCGGACGAAATCGAGCGGCGCGCAGAGGAGACGTTGGAGGCTCGCCAGGGCGCCCTCATGGAGCGGGTGCGAGGCCTGGTGGACGAGCTGGGGCTGGAGGGGGATCGCCTCTTTCAGGAGGTCGTTCGCTCCGTCGAGCGACACGACGTCGCCGAGGAGATCCAGCGGCTGAGGAGCCACACGACCATGGCTCGAGAGCTCCTCGGGGGCAAGGACGGACCCAGCGGCAAGCGCCTCGACTTCCTGGCGCAGGAGCTCATGCGCGAGGCCAACACCATCGGGAGCAAGGTGGCCGAGGCGACGCAGGTGCAGACGGTGGTCGGCCTCAAAGCCGAGATCGAGAGACTGCGCGAGCAGGTGCAAAACGTTGAGTGAGCGGAGACCCAGCGTGATCGTGGTGTCCGCCCCCTCCGGAGCGGGGAAGACCACGGTGGTTCATCGCCTGCTCAGTGAGATGCCGGGGCTGCGCTTTTCGGTCTCGCACACGACTCGCGCCCCGCGGGGGCACGAGCGCGAGGGGGTCGAGTACTACTTCGTCGACCGGGCGACCTTCGAAGGCCTCCGGGACGACGGGAAGCTCCTCGAATGGGCGGAGGTCCATGGCAACCTCTACGGCACCGGCCTCGAGGAAGAGAAACGGGCCCACGAGGACGGGGTCGACCTGCTCCTGGACGTGGACGTCCAGGGCGCGGCCCAGGTCAGGGAGAAGATGCCCGAAGCGGTGACGGTCTTCATCCTGCCCCCGTCCTACGAGGTGCTCGAGCGTCGGCTCCGGGGGCGCGGCGAAGACGACGAGAGCACCGTCAAGCGCCGCCTGGCGGCGGCCGGGCAGGAGATCAAGGCGTACAAGGACTATGATTTCGCAATCGTGAACGACGACCTGGACGCCTCGGTAGAGGCGCTCAAATCCATCGTGAGAGCCGGGCGGTGCCGCGTGAGCCACGTGGCCCAGCGTGCCCGCGCCATCGAGGAGATGTTCGAGTCGGCAAAGGAGAAAGAAACCGCATGAGCCAGATGTATTTGCCCAGAGACGTGGAGTCCAAGTTCCGTTTCATCACCGTGGCCGCGCAGCGGGCCAAGCAGTTGCAGAGCGGGGCGAAGCCCCGGGTCGACAGCGAAAGCCGCAAGCCGACGCACGTGGCCATCGAAGAGACCATCGCCGGGACGGTCTCCTGGGAGGTCGCGGACAAGCTCCCCGAGGAGACGCCTTCCGGGGGGGAGTAGGGAGGCGTCGCCATGCCGGTGGTGGTGCTGGGTGTCACTGGGTGCATCGCGGCCTACAAGGCCTGCGAGGTCGTCAGGGAGCTGCAGCGGCGGGACGTCGACGTGCGTGTGGTCATGACGTCCGCCGCCACGCGCTTCGTGGGCCCCATGACCTTCGAAGCGCTCTCGCAGCACCCCGTCTTCCACGACCAGTGGGCACTCGGCTCGAACAGCGACATCCAGCACGTCAGCCTGGCCGATTCGGCCGACCTCCTGCTCGTGGCTCCCGCGACCGCGAACATCATCGGCAAGTTCGCCCGGGGGATCGCCGACGACGCCCTCAGCACGCTCTACACCGCGACCCTGGCGCCCACCGTGGTTGCGCCGGCCATGAACGTCAACATGTTCGACCACCCGGCGGTGCGCGAGAACCTCGAGACCCTGCGCTCACGGGGCGTGGGCATCGTGGAGCCCGGTGACGGCTATCTCGCCTGTGGATGGCTGGGCCGGGGTCGACTGGCGGAGGTCAGCGACATCGTCGAGGCGGCCATGGCCGCTCTCGGGCGGCGGAGCGACCTGTCCGGCGAGACGCTGCTCATCACCGCCGGTCCCACGGTGGAGGACATCGACCC
>CAXMOH010000443.1:0-10827 GCA_964194855.1 uncultured Hyphomicrobium sp. | reverse complement strand
AGTAGGCGGCGGCGGCGATGAGCTTGGTCTCCGGGGCCGTGAGCAGAGCCTCGGCGGAGGCGGCCGTGCGCTGGGCGATCCATCCGTACTCGAAGCGGCGGTCGTCGGTGGCCGGGTCGGAGTCCTCGACATGCAGGTAGCGGTGCCAAACGAGTCTCCAGCGAGCCTGGGCCGGAGCGGCCGGGTCGTTCACGATGGCGGCGACCTCGTGATTCCAGTGCCCGTTCGATCCTGCCACGCGCGAGGGCTGCTCCTCGCGTGGCACGGCTCTCGCCTGATTGACCACACCGGCGTGACACCACGTGGTGCCGTCGTCGTCGCTGTACGCCAGGTGCGTGCTGACGAGGCCACTGCCCGCGGGCCCCGTCACTCCCGAATACACCATCCACAGTCGCCCGGTCCCGGGGTCCCGGGCGACATTCGGATCGAAGACGCCGTTCGGCTCGGCATTGGGAAGCTCGAGGGGGCGTGGGAAGGGACCCGAGCCGACGGTGCAGACCGCCGGCGCTTCGGGTTCGGAGGGGCCGCTGAGCGAAGATGCGTCCGAGTCTGCCGAGCCGCCGCACCCGAGGGTCTCCACGAGCACGACGATGAAGACAGGGAAGGCAGACCGGACCCTCATGTGAGTACTAGACGTTCATCTGGCGGCGAGGCCTCGCCCGGTAGGGGCGTGGCTTGGACTTGCCCGAGGGCGAGGCCTTCGACGGCGGCAGTGGGGCGAGAGCCAGCTTCAGCACCTCATCCACGTCATCCACGAGGTGGAACGTGATCCCGCGCCGGAGTAGAGCCGGCACCTCGTCCAGCTCTTTCTTGTTGAGGCGCGGGCAGACGATGGTCTCGATCCCGGCTCGGCGCGCCGCGAGGATCTTCTCCTTCAGCCCTCCGATCGGCAGCACGTGGCCGCGCAACGTGATCTCGCCGGTCATCGCCAACGAGCAGCGCACCGCACGTCCGGTGAATGCGGAGATGAGGGCCGTGGCCATCGTGATGCCGGCGGACGGACCGTCCTTGGGAATGGCGCCCTCCGGGACGTGCACGTGCAGGTCGTGGTTGACGAAGAACTCGTCGCGGATGCCCCATTGCTTCGCTCGGCTCCGGGCGTACGAGAGCGCTGCCTGGGCGGACTCCTTCATGACATCGCCGAGTTGGCCCGTCAGGGAGAGGCGCCCCTTGCCCTTCATCGTCATGGCCTCGATGAAGAG
Source organism: uncultured Hyphomicrobium sp. (assembly GCA_964194855.1). Lineage (GTDB taxonomy): Bacteria > Acidobacteriota > Vicinamibacteria > Fen-336 > Fen-336 > JAJDNS01. The sequence continues at coordinate 9,625 of CAXMOH010000443.1, read as the reverse complement.
GACGTCCCCCCCGGTGGCCGTCCAGGCGAGACCGGTCGCGACCCCCACCGCGTCTTTCTTGAGCCGCTCCTCGGGCAGGATCTTCGGGGCGCCGACGTACTTCGGCAGCGAGGCCGGTCCGACCCGGACCTTCCCGGTCTCACCCTCGGCCAGGCGCCGCGCGACTTTCCGGGCGATCGCGGCGACCTCGCGCTCGAGATTCCGCAACCCTGCCTCCCGGGTGTACGAGTTGATGAGCGTCCGCAGGCTCTTGTCGGTGAAGCTGAGGTTCTCCTCGGTGAGCCCGTGCTCCTCGAGCTGCTTGGACACGAGATGGCGCTTTGCGATCTCGAGCTTCTCCTCCTCGGTGTATCCGGGCAGCCGAATCACCTCCATGCGGTCGAGGAATGCCGGCTGGATCGTGTCGGTGAGGTTGGCGGTGGTGATGAACATGACCTTCGAAAGATCGAACGGCACTCCCAGGTAGTGGTCGCGGAAGGCGTTGTTCTGCTCGGGGTCGAGCACTTCGAGAAGCGCGGAGCTCGGGTCGCCGCGGAAGTCTGCTCCCACCTTGTCGACCTCGTCCATCATGAAGATGGGGTTGTTGGCCCCAACCTGATGGATTCCCTGGATGATCCGCCCGGGCAAGGCGCCGACGTACGTGCGCCTGTGACCGCGGATCTCCGCCTCGTCCTTGACGCCACCCAGGGAGAGGCGGATGAACTTGCGGCCCAGGGCCCGGGCGATCGAGCGGCCGAGGCTCGTCTTTCCCACACCCGGCGGTCCCACAAAGCACAGAAGCGGCCCCTTCATCTTGTCCTTGAGTGAGCGCACCGCCAGATACTCGATGATCCGCTCCTTGATCTTCTCGAGCCCGTAGTGGTCCTCGTCCAGGATCCTCTGGGCCTCCTTGAGGTCCAGGTTGTCCTTCGTCGACTTGTTCCACGGAAGGGTGACCATCCAGTCGAGCCAGTTCCTGAGCGTGGCCGTCTCCGCCGCGTCGGGGTGCATTCGCTCGAGCTTCTTCAGCTGGCGCTCCACCTCCTCGAGGATCGGCTTCGGCATCTTCGCCTTGTGCGCCTTCTCGCCGAGCTGGGCGATCTCCTCCGTGAGCTCGTTGCCCTCGCCGAGCTCGGCCTGGATCGCCTTGAGCTGCTGGCGCAGGAAGTACTCCCGCTGAGTGCGGTCCATTTCCCCCTTGGCCTGGGAGGAGATCTCCTGCTGCATGGTGAGGACCTCGAGCTCCTTGGTCATGAGCTCGTGCACGCGACGCAGCCTCTCCTCCGGGTCGAGAGCTTCGAGGATGGCCTGGGCGCCCTCGACCTTGAGGTCGAGGTTCGAGGCTGTGAGATCGGCCAGCCTCCCCGACTCCTCCATGTTGTTGGCGATCACCACGACCTCGGGGGAGATGGGCTTGCCCAGGTTCTGTGATCGATCCAGCGCGGCCTTGACGTTGCGCATCAGGGCCTCGACCTCGAGGGAGTCCGATTCGCCGGTCTCCGGCTCCGCAACGGTCTCGATGCGAGCTTGCAGATGATCCAGCTCCGGATCATCCAGGTATGAGATCGTTCGCGCTCGGGACAGGCCCTGCACGAGCACGCGAATCCGCCCGTCCGGCAGCTTGAGCATGCGCATGATCAAGGCGGCCGTGCCGACGCCGTAGATGTCGTCGGGCCCCGGCTCGTCCTCGTCCTGGCTCTTCTGGGCCGCGAGGAGGATCATCCGGTTCTCGGCGAGCGCCTGGTCCACGGCCTTGATCGAGCGCTCCCGGCTCACGTAGAGGGGCACGATCATGAAAGGGAAGATCACGATGTCCCGCAGGGGCAGCACCGGCAGCACGTCGGGGATCGTCGGCTGCTCTTCGTCCTTGCGCTCTTCGTTCATTCGTCGGGCTCTCTGTCGATGGAGATGACGGTCTCGCGCCCCCGCCGCTCTCGCAGCCGGGGCAGGGTCACGCTAAGGAGGCCGCGCTCGAGTCTGGCTCGAGCGCCGGCGACGTCGATCGGCATGTCGAGGGGGAGCACGCGCTGGAAGCGTCCGTCGGGCCGCTCGAGGCACTGGAAGGAGACTCCGGCTCCGGGGCGGGGCGTCCGACGCCTTCCCGCGATGACGAGGCTGTGGTCACGGAAGGCGACCTTGAGTGACTCCGGCGAAAGACCCGGGACCTCCATGACGACGACGAGGCAACCACGGGTCTCGTAGATGTCCACCGGCGGGCACCACTCGCCCCCCGGCAGGTGCTCCGAGCGGTCCAGCAGCGTGAGCCGCTGGAAGAGCTGGTTCACCTCGTGCTGCAGCAGCGCCAGCGCGGACGTCGGCGGGCGAGCCGGCCGCCGCGTCATCAGATCGCCTCCAGGCGGCGGAGCACCACCAGGGTCCGGTCGTCCGTGGCGCCGGCTCCCGCCTCGAAGCGTTCGATCTCCCGAAAGATTGCATCCTGCAGTGCCTGGGCATCCAGGTCGCGCCGCTCGACGACCAGGGCGGTCAGCTTGTCTTCCCCGAACTCGTCCCCCTCGGGGCTCCAGGTCTCGGTCACGCCGTCCGAGTAGGCGAGCAGAGTGTCTCCCGGGCGCATCTCGACGCTGGCGGCATCGTAGGAGAGTCCCTCGAAGAGCCCGAGGACGATGCCCCCCTCCGTGAGAAGCTCGACCTCACCGTCCTTGCGGACCAGGAGGGGCGGGTTGTGGCCGGCGTTCACGTATGTGATTTTTCCGGAAGCGGGATCCAGCCTGGCAACGAAGAACGTCACGAACTTGTTGGAGGGGACGTTCTGGCAGACCGTCCGATTGATGTGGGCGACGGCGTCCGCCAGCGAGTCCTCCATCCAGTGCCCGCGTACGGCCGCTCTCAGCACCGTCATCAGCAGCGCTGCCCCGGTTCCCTTGCCCGAGACGTCCCCGAGCGCGATGAAGACTGACCCGCCCTCGGTGGCGAAGTCGTAATAGTCGCCACCCACCGTTCGGCAGGGCTGGTTGATTCCGTTGAGCTCGTAGCCCGGTATGTCCGGGGCGCCCCGTGGCAGGAGCCCCGTCTGGATCTCCGCCGCCATCCGCATGTCCTCTTCCATGCGGCGCTTCTCCATGCTCTCCTCGAGGAGCCTCACGTTCTCGATCTTGGCCGCGGCCACGTTGGCGAGGGCGGTGAGTACCCGTAGATCGTCCTCGCCGAACGAGTGCGAGTGCTGCAGCGAGTCCACGTAGACGAGGCCGATGACCGAGTCCGTGCCTTCTCCGGCGGCGGTGAACCACAGCGGCGCGACCATGGCCGTCCGAATGCCTGCAGCGAGGATCGAGTCCTCGCCCTGGAAGCGCACGTCGTCGAGCACGTTCGGGATGAGGAGAGAGACTCTGTCCTCGATCGCGCGCCGTGCGATCGACCGGCTCACGCGGGTGAGAGGCTCGCCGACGCGGCTCGTCGACGCCTTGATCAGCGGCACCGACGGGTCACCCTCGAGCAACAGGATCGCGCCGCGCTCCGCCGCGACCGCCTCGAGGAGCAGATCGAGCACGAGGTCGAACAGCTCGCCCAGCGGTCTGTGAACGACGAGCTCCGAGGCTGCCTTGCTGAGGATGGCGAGGACGCGGTTTTGCCGCTGCAGATCCACCGGGTCCACGGCCGGTCGCGTGCTGATGTCGCTGAGCTCGCGGACGGAGAAGACCCGGGTCCCCTCCGGCTCCGGCTCGTCGTCGTCCGCTTCCCCGGTGGCGTCCGGGCAGAAGGTCAGGGTGTGCTCGCCGAGGGTGATGACGTCGCCCGGCCGCAGCCGCCTCCACTCGTTGAGCGGCTCGCCGTTCAGCAGCGTCCCGTTCTTGCTGCGCAGGTCGGTGACGTAGAAGCCGTCCTTGCGCTCTTCGATCTCGGCGTGGTTGCGCGAGAGCCACTGATCGGGAAGGAAGATGTCGCTTTCCCGTGAGCGTCCGATGCTGACCCGAGGTCGAGAGATCGGGAATCGCTCCTTCGTTCCTCCGGCGGTCTGGATGGCGATCTCGGACATGGCTCCTTGGGCGTTCCTGGCGATTCTACCCCGCTGCCTCCGGTTCCGGGTCTATTCCACCACGGTCTCCTGGCCAAGGGATTGATAGGCCCTCCGAACCACCTCGTACCCGTGCCGCGCCTCGAGCCGCCGGACCACGAAATGCCCTCTCGCCCGCTTCTGGAAATGGGCGATGAACAGCGTGTTGATGACCGACGCCGTCACCGCTCCGAGGAACGGCACCGACGCCAGCACCACCTTCTGCTCGACGACGACCCCGAACCGCGCTGCCACTGCCGCGACCGCCCGCACCAGCGCCGGCGCACCCTCCCGTGTCAGCCCGTGCTGGGCCACATGGCGCGCGGCTTCGCTCAAGGCCTGTGAGAGCGCGGCTCGGACCGCGTAGTAGCCGGTCTCGGTCGCCCCTTCGCCCCCGGCTCCTCCCAGGGCGAACACCTCGAGGCAGGCGAGGCGGGTCTCCGCCTGGATCAGATCCTGCCCCTCGCTGCGCGCGATGTCCGCGATCGAGCGGAGCATCACGATGGTGGTGACCGGCAGCTCGACGGTCAGCCCAGCCAGCCCGAAGAACCCTCCCACCGCCCCGGTGGCGGCGGCTGCCGCCTTGTGGAGCCCCTCGGAGGAAGAGCTTCGAGTCTCCTCCGCCAGAGTCCCCATGGCGACCTGCAAGCCTCGCTCGAGAGCCGTCTGCGTTGCACCCTGGACGGCCTCCCGGGCCCGGGCCGGGAGCCGTTCGAGCCCGGCCTCCAGGGGTCTCCCGAGAGCTTCGGCCACGCGGACGACCAGGCCGCCTCCCTCGAGCAGGGTGCGGGCCCGTCTCAGCTCCTCGAGCTCCGCCGTGGAGAGGGTCGGCGTGTCGGGGTCGGGCGCGTCCTCGAGGTCGCCCCGGTCGGCAGGGCTCACGGCGCGACCCGAGCCGCGCGGGAGGTCGTGGCCCGGGGCCTTTGCGTCGGCCCCCGCCCCGTCATCCCGAGGTCCAGCCTCGCTCGATGTGGAAGTAGCCTTTGCGGACACGCACCTTCGTGTTGGGACGTGTCACCTCGAGCTTGATCTCGCGCCAGCTGCCGTCGGCCTCGCGCTTCGGCGTGTAGGCCAGGAGGTAGTGGTTCTTGAGCTCGTCGGAGATGGCGTTGAACACCTTGATCAGGTCGCCGACGTTGCCTGGGGAGAAGAACTGGCCGCCCGTCTCCTTGGCGATCTTCTTGAGGAAGCCGCTCGCGCTGCCGCCGGGTCCGGAGCCCTTGAAGCCGATGCAGTAGACCGTGGCCTCCACCGCGCTCGCGTAGTCGACGACCTCTCTGTCCCGCATGCTCGAGGTCGTGTCGGCCCCGTCGCTGAACACGATGACGGCCTTGCGTCCCGGCGCGTCCCGGATGCGGTTCATCGCGTAGTGGAGCGCGTCGTAGAGGCTCGTCCCGCCCCAGGGCTGGAGGCCGTCCACGAACCGCTCGAGCCGATCGAGGTCGCCGGTGAACTCGGCGCTCCCCTTCACGCTCTCGTTGAAGCTGACGACCATGGCGGTGTCCACCTCTTCGAGCTTGTAGACGAAGTTAAGCACGGCCTCCTGCAGGAAGCGCATGCTCCTGTTCATGCTCCCGCTGGTGTCGAGGGCGAGGACTATCGAGAGTGGCACGCGCTCTCCTTCGTCGCTCGAGGCCTCGCGGAAGTAGTCCACCTTCTGCAGGACGCCGTCCTCGTAGAGCTTGATGTCGCTGGTGCCCAGGTCGCGGATGAAGTTGCCCTTCTTGTCGAAGACGACGGCGGTGACGGATACGACGTCCACCTCGACCTCGAGGGTGAAGGGCTTGATCTGCGGGGCCGGCTCCTGGGCCTTGACCGGGGCCGATCCCGACACGGCAAGCGAGGCCAGGACGAGTGCGTAGATGAGGGCACGACGGATCATGCGAGTACCTCGGCGGAGCGGGCGCGGCGTCGCAGGAGGCGCAGCGCGATGAACAGAGTGACGGCCAGCAGCAGGACGACGAGGGCGGGCACCACGACGGCCAGGACGAAGGTGAGAAGTGCGATCGCGTCCTCGAGGATGCTCAGGAAGGGGTTGGCGAGCCCGCCGGTGAGTGTCGTCGAGACCGTCCGGAGGGCGGATTTCGCGGCGTGGGGGATCAGGGCCGACGGCGCTCCAACGGCGGTGCCCAGGGCCAGCGCCGTCAGGGGATCCAAGACCGTGCCGAGAACCGATGCGGCGAGCAGGGCTCCCGCAGCGGGCCTGAGCGGGGTGCCGATTACGTCGAGGGCGTGGTCCACCGCCGGCACCTTGTCGCCCACGATCTCGATGATCGTGGCCACCCCGAACAGCACGAGAGCCTTGTCCGAGCTCAGGAACGCGAAGGAGTCGCCCAGATCGAGGACTCCCAGCCGGGCGAACCCGCCGGCGAGCAGGAGAGGCAGCCAGGCCCGGAGGCCCGCCGCCGCGGCCAGCGCGATCGCCAGCGCCAGAGCGGGCAGAAACTCCGAGAGCGTGGCCACGTCCATGTTTCGAGCCTAGCACGGAGTGCGCTGCCCGGCCCTCGCTTCGGGGGGTGTCAGGGCGCGGGCGAGATCACCAGGGCCACGGCGCGGAACGACTCGACCTGCTGCATGGCGTCCTGCTTGAACTCCATCATTCCCCGATCCTGCTCGATCCTGACGTGGACCGGGGCTGCGGGGGAGAGCTCCACTCGCGCCTCGGCTCGAACCACGTCCCGCCAGTCGGGGTCCGCGGACGTGGCGTCGTTCAGCTGATAGGCCACGCCGAGCCGTCTCGAGCCGGCCAGCCCGGCAGGCACCTCGAGAGCCAGGCGGATCTGTCCTCCGGCTGGCTCCGGTGGCATGGCAAGGACACCGCCGGCCGAGCTCATGAAGAGACGCTCTGGCGCGAAGACGAAGGAGTTCACCAGGGCCCCGGGCAGGTCCTGCGGGTCCAGGTTGACGTCGGTGTACGTCGCCACCTCCTGACCGTCCAGGGTCACCGAGAGGCGGAGGCTGGGATCGGCGGGTGCGAGGCCTGGATCCCACGCCTGCCAGAAGGTGTGGCCGCTCAGGCCGAGCACGATGTCGGAGGTCGTCCTGGGTGCGGGTGGGGCAGGGGGAGCGTTGAGGATCTCCTCCCGACCGTCGTCCCAGACCAGCCGCTCGATCTCGGTGCGGGGTATCTCGAGTCGTCCGTACGCCGTCTTGATCTTGATGCGTTTCGTGCCCTTCGCCACGATCTTGCCGCTGATCCGATCTCCGTTCGTGAAGACGACGGCATCCGCAGAGAGCACCGCTGCGGTGAGAACGAGCGCGAGAGCGAGCACCGTGGGGCGTTTCACCGACGGAAGATCTTCTTGAGGAAGCCGCCGCCACCGTCCTCCGGAGGCGGCTCCCCCTTCTTCGGGGCAAGCTGGGCGAGTGCCTCGGCCGCCTCCTTGTCCTCGGGCTTCAGCTCGAGGACCCTGCGGTACATGCTCGCTGCGCGTGTCTTCAGGCCCTGCTGCTTGTAGAGGCCGGCGAGGAGCACGTACGCGGCTGGTGCCTTGGGGTTCTCCCGGACCGCCGTCTCCAGGGTCTCCTTCGCCGTCTTCACCCACTTCGGGTTCTGGAGGTAGCAGCGGGCGAGGATGAGCTGTGCCCGGAGCCGGTTCGCGCCGGTCAGGCGCTCCGCGAGTGGCTCGAGCTTCTGGATCGCGTCCCAGTACTTTTCTTCTTTGAAGAGATCGCCGGCGTGGACGACCGCCGCTTCCGCCTGTCGCGCCTCCGCCTGGGGATCGGGCTCGGCGTCTCCCACCTCCGCTTCCTCACTCGGGTCCGGCTTCGGGCGACCGAGCCACCCCTCGTAGTCTCGCCGCTTGTCGGTGTCGCGGAGGACGGCGTAGGCCTCTCCGAGGCGGATGAAGACGGCTTCGAGCTTGTCCCGAAGGTCGCCCAGGTTCGCGCCATGGTGCACATCCGGGTGAAACCGCTTGGCCAGCTTGAAGTAGGCCTCCTTCACGTCCGCATCCGTGGCGGTGCGGCCGAGGCCGAGCACCTCGAAGTGGGTCCGGGTCTTGCGCCCGTCCCAGGCCTCACCGATCTCGCGCCGCCGTTCGGCGGCCGCCTCGTCGACCGGGGCGGCCGCTTCATCCGCTGGAGCGGCCGCTGCCTGCGGAGCAGGCTCAGGGGCCGTCGGTTCGGGCGGCGAGCTCGGCTGTGCCCTTGGCGGCGGTGGCGGCGGTGCGGGAGGCTTTTCGGCGGGTGGTTTTCCGGAGAGCGGCTTGGCAGCCGGCGGCTTTCCGTCGGGTGGTTCTTCGGAGGGCGGCTTGGCAGCCGGTGGCTCTTCGGTTGGTGGTTTTTCGGGAGTTGGGCTTGCAGCCGGCGGCTCCTCGACCGGTGGCTTCTCTGGAGGAGGCGCTGACGCCTCGTCACCTGGCGGCGACGGCGGAATCGGTGGCGTTGCCGGGGGAGGGGCGCTCTTTTTCTCTTCCCGAGTCCTCCTTGCGTCGTCGTCGAACTCGACGATGCCCGTCGACAGGAGGCCGAGAAGGCTTCTCTGGACTTCCTCCTCCGGCAGCGGGATCATCCCTTCGATCTCCCGGGCGCTCAGCGTTCCATCGACGCGGGACAGGACGAACCCGTCGGTGGGCGAGAGCTTGAGCTGCTGGAACCGGAGGAGCGGATCGCTCGAGAGCGCGAGCACGCCGTCTCTGTCTCCAAGGAGATAGACGACCACGTCGGGGTCGGTGATCGCCCTGACGGCCTCGAGGATCAGGTCGGCCGTCGAGAGCTTGAGTGTGAGCTCACCGGGCGTCTCCTCTTCCTCCTCGAAGGCGTACGTGCCCTCGTCCCACGTGAAGACCTTGGAGAGCAGCGTGTGGACGTGGAGCGCAACGGCGTCCTCGAGGCCGCTTTCGTCCATGATCCCGAGCTCGAGGAACGCCTGGCCGAGGCGCTTGTTGTCCTGCAGCGCGACCTCCGTGGCCCGGGCGAAGTCGTCCTCGGTGAGCAGGCCGCGCCTGACGAGGGTCTCCCCGAGACGCTCCGTCTTTACGGTCGTGTGGGCGTTGACGATGTGACCCCGTCGAACGCGAAGGCTCTGCTTCTCGTCGGTCTTGACCAGGGTGAGCGTGCCGGTGCGACGTCCCACGTAGAGCTCGCGAAGCAGGTTGGGCACGACCCCCTCTGCCAGCTCCCCCTTCATGGCGTTGCCTCTGTTGGTGGCGCCATCGGTCTCGTCACCGCTTGCGCGGAGAAGACGCGGCACTCATGTCGTGAGGGTTCAGTGCGTGAGGCAGCGGCAGGTCTTTCACCGTGAACAGGCCCGGGGGTGCGGCCAGGAGCCGGGGGAGTGCGTTCACGAAGACGGCCGCGGTCGCGACTTCGCCGGCAATCCCACCGGAGATCGTCGCCTCGACGGGTGGATCGGCGTCGATGAGGATGTGGTCGCGGGGAGCCTCGGCCCCGACGTACACCTGCAGATCGAGGTTCACCGCGAGCTCGCCGTCGCGGTATCCGCGCACCGACTGGCGAATTCCCGCGGCCGCGCCGGCTCCGATGCGGAGGTACTCGGTGTCCAGGTCCCGCGGCGCGAGGGCGGGCTCGAGCGTCTCGTCCACCTTGTCGAGCTTCCAGCCGAGGCAGCTCGCGATCATGTGCGCGGACTCGACGAGACCTACGTGTTGCACCGTCCCCTCGGTGACGGCG
>CAXMOH010000442.1:0-7139 GCA_964194855.1 uncultured Hyphomicrobium sp. | reverse complement strand
GTGGCCACACCGAGGCCGACGGCGACGAAGGCGAGGAGGCCCGGAAAGGCCCAGATCAGATACCGGTTGAAGTGAACGCCCATGAACACGTTGGGGCCGACGAGGGCGAACATCGCGGCAATGAGGGCCAGCCAGACCCGCACGGGCACCTGGAGATGGTTCGGCGGTCGGGCGGCCGCGAGGAGGACCAGCAGCAGCCCGAGGGGCGGGAACATGAAGGCGGCCTGGCCTGCCGAGAAGCCGATCGGGGCCTCGGAGGGGTAGAGGCCCAGGAGGAGCCCTCTCACCACGTCGACGCCGTACTTCGCGGCGACGTCGATGGCGTGCACCAGGCCGTAGTTGGGGAGGAGCGACTTGTCGGCGACCGACGTGCCCAGCCACGACCCGCTGACGAGCCGCAGCCCGACGACCAGAGCGAGGCCGACCAGGACCGGAGCCCAGGGGAGCAGCCGACCGCGACGGGAGGTGGCTGGCCGGAGAAGGCTCGCCGCCGCGAGGGCGAAGCCTATGACCAGCCCCTCCGGCCTCGCCAGCGCCAGCGCGGAAGCGGCCAGAGCGAAGCCCGCGCTCTTCCCGTCGTGCCAGAAGACCAACCAGCGATCGAGCACGAGCAGCGCCAGGAAGAGAAAGAGAGCAATGTCGGATCCGTAGAGGTAGGACCACACCACGGGGCCTCCCAGGGCCACGAGTGCCCCGGCGAGGAGGCCCTCGCGGGGAGTCGACAAGCGCGTGGCCACACGGTGCGCCAGGAGGATCGAGGCGAGGTAGAGCCCCACCCCGAAGAGGACGGCAAAGGCCACGAGCCCCTCGCCCCGAGCGCCCAGAAAGTGTGCGACGGCGAGGATCGTGGTGTGGAGGACACTCGTCGACCCGGTCGTGGCGGCCTCGCCCGCGTTGTACTGGAAGGGGTGCCCCTCCGCCATCGCGCGGGCGTACTGGGCGACCACGTAGAGGTCCGGGCCCTGGGCCACGAAGTGGCCGTCGGTGGCGTGGAGCATGAGGGCCAGATAGCCGGAGGCCACCAGCACCCCGAGCAGGAGCAGTGCGCGCACTGACAGTAGTTTAGCAGGGACTCGATCAGATGAAATCTGAACGTAGAAGGGGGAAAGTCCCGCCGGTGCTTGGTTGTCCCCCCTTGACTCGTGTGGGGAGGGGCCCCAAGATGCCTCCGAGCCCGCTTTGATGCCGCCCCTGCCCGACTGGACGCCACTGCTGCGGACGCCGGCCTTCGAGGTGACGGCGTTTCTGCTGGGCCTCGTGGCGGGCAGCTTCGGGAACGTCTGCATCCACCGCCTTCCCGCCGGGCGCTCGGTCGTCACTCCGCCCTCGCGGTGCCCGGGCTGCGACGCGCTCATCCGGCCCTGGGACAACATCCCCATCCTGAGCTGGCTGGCGCTGCGGGGCCGCTGCCGTGCGTGCGCCGCGCCCATCTCCCCGCGCTACCCGGCCGTGGAGCTTCTGAGTGGGCTGCTCTGGCTCGGGTTGGCGGTCCTCGGCGGGCCGAGCCTCCAGACGCTGGTGTCGATGATCCTGGTGAGTGCCCTGGTCGTGCTGAGCCTCATCGATCTCGAGCACCACCTCCTGCCCGATGCGATCACGCTGCCAGGAATCGCCCTCGGTCTCGCCGCCAGCTTTCTGCCGGGCTCGAGCGTCGGCCCGCTGGGCGCGGCCGCCGCGGCCGCCGGAGGATGGCTGGCCTTCGCCGCGGTGGCCCGGGCGTACGAGCGGACGCGGGGCATCGAAGGGCTGGGCCAGGGGGACTGGAAGATGGCCGCCATGCTCGGGGCGTTCCTCGGCTGGCAGAAGATGCTCCTCACGGTGCTGTTCGCGTCCATTGCCGGCACGGTAGTGGGGCTGTCCCTCATGGTGCTGCGCGGACGGGACATGCGCTACGCGTTGCCGTTCGGCACCTTTCTCGGGGTGGGAGCGATCCTGGTGATGTTCTTCGGGGATCTCGTTCTCGACTGGTACAAGGGGCTCTTCGTTGGCTGAGCCGCATCGGGTGTCGTTGCGTCTCGGTGTCGTCCTGGCCCTCGCCGTGGTGGCGCTCTTCGAGGTGTTGACCCTTCTCCAGGGAGTGCGCGCCGCACGGCGCTTGCAGGCCCGAGTGGCCCAGGCCGCGCAGCTGCAGGCCGAGTCGGCCCGCCCCCGGCTCGTCGCGGCCCTGGAGAGGGGTGGGCCCGCCTCGTGGAACGAGGCGGCCGCCCTGGCGGTCCGCCTCGGTGTCGCCACGGAGGCGGAGGTGCTCGATGCACAGGGCGGTGTCATCCTCTCGCGGCCCTCGCCGCCGCCGGTCGTTCACGAGCTGAGACCCGAGCAGGCCGAACGGGTCGTCGCCGGACACGCCCTGACCCTCGTCCGGCAGGCCGGGCCCGTGGTCCGTGCCCTCACCTACCTGGGCTTCACAGGGAGTGGGCGCAGGCTGATCCTGCGCCTGGCCATGGCCGTGCCGGATCTCGAAGACGAGATGCGTGAGAGACGGCAGGTTCTCCTCGGCCACGGCGCGGCTCTCGGCGCCCTCGTGATGGCGGCGGTCCTGGTTCTGATGCCGCGCCGTCGGGAACCCCCGGCGGCGTCCCCCGCGGCGCTCAACGCCTACGAAGAGGCCATGGGTCTCCTCCGGGACCGGGGCCAGGAGATGTCGGCCCGGCACGAGGCGGAGCGGCAGCGAATGGAGGACGCCATCCACGAGAAGGAGGCGATGGCCCGCGCCGGCGAGCTCACGGCCGGGATCGTCCACGAGGTGAGAAACGGGCTGGGGACCATCGTCGGGTACGCCCGGCTCCTCGAGCGGACGGAGAACGCCGCGGATGCGGCCGAGTCCGCGCGGTCCATCCGCGACGAGTGCGTGACACTCGAGACCGTCGTGCGCCGCTTCAACGACTTCATCCGCCGCGAGCGGCTCAACCTCGCCGAGCTCGACCTTGGCCGTCTCCTGTCCCGGGTTGTGGATCGGGAGTTGCGTGGGCGGGCCGTGAGCGTCGTCTTTCGGGGCCTGGACGAGCCGCTGTCGGTTCGCGGAGACGAGGAGCTGCTCGAGAGGGCGTTCGAGAACCTCGTGCGCAACGCCGCCGATGCGGCTGGGAAAGGTGGGCGGATCGAGGTCGAGGCGGTCGCTGCAAACGGGCAGCTCGAGGTGCGGATCGACGACGACGGCCCCGGCCTCTCGCCGGATCACCCTGCCGAAGTGCGGCCTTTCTTCACCACCAAGGCCGGTGGGCTCGGGCTGGGCTTGCCCCTGGCCCGCAAGATCCTGCTCCTCCACGGAGGAGTTCTGGCCCTGGAAGACCGGACTCCCCGGGGGGTCTCGGCACGGGTGGTGCTGCCGCTCGGAGGACCGGAGGACTGACCGAAACGTTACGAAGCGTAACATTCGTCTGCGGTGACCTTGATCGCCGTCGACACGTAAGACATTGATTAATCAACGTTTATTGCAATCAAGCGATTGAGGTACGAGCCTTGCTAAGAAAGGGAGTGCGATGAAGACCGAAGAGTCGAAGCGATGTCGCCAGACTGGGTTCAGCCTGGTCGAGATGATGGTCGTGGTCGCCATCGTCATGATCATGGCGGCCGTGGCGCTGCCGAACATCTCTCAATACATGCGAACCTACGCCATCCGTGGGGGCTCCCAGGCCTTTGCCGGTGAGATGCAGTCGGCACGCAGCAAGGGCATCATGTCGAACACGAACGCGGGCGTGTCCTTCGTGGTCGTCGACCGCGACAGCTACCGCTGGGTCATGGAGGATCTCCCGACCCTTGCCGAGCAGCTGGGGCCGCTCCACGATCTGCCGACCGGGGTCGAGTTCGAGCCCACGACAGCCGCGAACTCCGGACCCTCCGTCCGCTTCACCCGGCTGGGCAGCTTCTGCAATCCCGGGGATACCTCGAGCGGCTGCGCGGCGGCGGTGGCGACCGTCTGCACCGGGCCGGAGATGGCGGCCGGCGGCCGGTGCGCCTACGGGACGGGCCTCAACTTCGTCGAGCCCGTGGCGACTCCCTCGGGCGCCGTCGAGATCATGCTGCACGAGAGGCAGACCGAGCTCAGAACGACGGTGCGCCTCGTTCCCGGCGGGCGGGTGTACCAGAACCCGGGATGGGAGACACCATGAAGACACCGATCCGTGAGTCCCAGCCCGCCACGGACGAGGCCGGCTTCACGCTGGTCGAGGCCCTGGTGGCCATGGTCGTGCTCACCTTTGGCCTGATGGCGGTGACCAACCTCATGCTCGTCGCCGCCAGCTCCAACACGGTGGCGAACCAGGGGACGGCGGCCGTCACGTCCGCCACCCGGATCATGGACCTGATCAAGTCCACCTCATACGCGAACCTCGTCCCTGGCGGCATCACCTGGGAGACGTCGCCTGCCGGCGGCCTGGACTGCAACGATGTGGCCGTGTTGGTGACCGACTTCCACTGCGACGAGTTCATCCCGGGCGTCGGCACCCTCCACACGCACTGGTGGATCACCGCGACCCCGGACCTGCGCCTGCTCCACGTGCGCGTGCGTTCGGAGGGCCGTGGCTCGCTCGCGGGTGCCCGATCCCGATCCGAGTTCACCACGTTCCGCGCGTGCACCAACTCCGACCCGATCACGGGCGGATGTCCGGACGCACCATGATGAAGACGCGCGGGGAGAAAAACGTCATGCGCAGAGACAGCGGCTTCAGCATGGTCGAGCTGATGATCGCGATGACCTGTACGCTCATCATCAGTGGGGCCATCTACGGCCTCCTCACCGCGGGCGGCACCGCCTTCCGACGCGAGCCGGAGATGGCGGACCGCCAGCAGAACATCCGTATGGCCATGGATCTCATCTCCAGGGACGTGTTCAGCGCGGGGGCCGCACTGCCGACGTTCGCCCAGGTCTTCACCCGCCTCGATCCTGCCGGTCCGGGAAGCTGCACCGGGGCCGAGGGAGTCAACGGCTGTGGCCCCCAAGGATCCCTCGGACCGACGATTGCCGCTGCCCGAGCGCCCGGGGACGGCGGGGACACCCTCACCGCCACCGACGCCCTGGAGATCGTGAGCACCGACGAAACCTGTCCGATGCGGACAGTCTGCAGCCAGGCGCCCGTGGCGGGCAACGCCGGGCTCTTCGTCCTTCGGACGCCCGTCCCGGCCTGCGCCGCCGCGCCCGGGCTGGTCATGATGACCGACAGTCAGAGCTTCACCTTGCAGATGACGCAGACCGGCGGCGTTCCCAACAACGCGTGCCCGAGCGGTGGCGACTCCACACAGAACGGCAACATCAACCTGAGCGCCGTCCTCCAGCCGTGGGTGCCGACCCCGCCGATGGCCGCCCCGTCGCAGCTGGTGCCCCCGAACCTGCCGGTCGTTTTCTTCTACGGAGCCCAGGTGGTGCGCTACCAGGTCGCGCCGAGCAACGATCCGATCGATCCGGGGCCGGCCCTCTGGCGCAGCCGCTCGGGGCGCTACAGCGTGCAGGACGGCGCCCCCAGGATCGCGCCCGACGGCAACGCCCTTCCGGCGGGGTCGCCCTGGCAGCTCGTGGCCCGGGGCATCGAGGACCTTCAGATCGAGTACATGGCGGGCGACCTGGTGTGGCGCAACCGCGCCCCCCAGTCGGTGATCAACGACTGGACCACCATCGTCCGCCAGGTGCGCATCACGCTGTCGGCTCGCGCCAGCGGGGTCAACCTCCAGGGGGCGACCACCGCGGGCGGGACCGCGCCGGACGCGATCCGCGGGCAGCTCGTCACCGTAGTGACGCCCCGCGCCGCCTTCAACGAGTTGCAGATGGGCAGTCAGATCCAGTGAGAGGCAAAGTGATGACCAGCAGACAGAAGCGAGTCGGACCGCGGGCCGGGGAACGAGGCTTCGCCCTCGTGCTGGCCATCCTCTCCCTCATGCTCCTGACGTTCCTCGGCTTGACCCTGGCCACCACCACGTCGACCGAGCTCCAGATCGCGACGAACTACCGCTGGAGCCAGCAGGCTCTGTACAACGCCGAAGCGGGGCTCGAATCGGCGCGAATCGTCCTCTCCACCGTGGCCGACATCACGACCGGGTGGCTGAACCAGCTCCCCACCCAGCGCACCGCCTACTGGACGGACGGAACAGCTCCCCCTCCCCTCGATGCCTACACCGGGCGAGACTTCTACAAGGACACCTGCGACACCCGGGGGGGTGTGGGCTACGGGCGGGTTCTCTTCGACCTCACTACGCGCTACGAGGATGTCTCCAGCTTCTCGGGGGAGACCCTCAACGGCGCGGTCACGATCTGGATTCGCCGCGGCCTCCAGGTGGACAACGCGGGTCAGTACACGGACTCGGATAGAAACGATGCGCTGATCATCGTCGCGGAGGGCCGCGCCCCGTTCTCCGGGCCGGGAGACGCCTTCACGCGGTCCCGTCAGGCCGTCCGGGTCCTGGAGACGAGCTTCAGCCTGGGCCTGGCCACGGCTGGCAGCCCCTGCCTCGGGAGCCAGCAGGGCCAGGAGGGCATGTCGCCCACCGGCGAGAACTTCAACCCCTGCGCCCCGATCACCGCCGGAGCCGGCGGCAGCCTCGAGGGCGCGTTCGGGGACGCCGGGACGGGTGGGACGGGCGCCCTCACCTCAACAGGCGTGGAGTAGGGGTCGTCATGCTCGGGATAACGTTCGTGGGTGACGGTACGGAGCGGAAGGAAGGCACAGTCATGATCAGGCGTGGAATCGGGCTCGGCAGCCGGCTGGCGGCGGTGGCCTTCGCGATGGCGCTCGTCTTGAGCCTCGCCGGGGACCGCGGACGGGCGGCGACGGTGCCAGCGATCATCAACGGTCAGGACCCGCTCGAGGTCCCCTCGCTGAAGATCCGCCCCAACATCATCATCGTGCTCGACAGCTCGGGATCGATGACGACCCTCGCCGACGAGGCCGGCCTCCCCAACGGCGACAACCCCCGCTCCGGCGACCATCCCCGCTCGAAGATGCTCCAGGCCAAGCAGGTCCTGCGGCAGGTGATCGCCAGCAACGAAGACAAGGCCAGCTTCCAGTTCGGGCAATACACCCAGTACGGCATCACCATGAGCTACCAGAACGCGGGGAACAACCGCTTCCAGTACGTGGTGAGCGAGCTCGTCGCCCCCACCATGGCGACCACCGAGCTGACGGTGCGCCGGGCCACCAGCGACTCCGGCG
>CAXMOH010000441.1:0-4096 GCA_964194855.1 uncultured Hyphomicrobium sp. | reverse complement strand
GTCTTCGCTCACCTTCAGTGGCTCGAGCGCTCCTCCGTCGGCCCGGACGCGAAGGAGCTCCCCGGGGTGAGATACCCCCCCCGACTGGGTCACCACGATCCAGCCGTCCTCGGTCCACGTCCCCTCCGAGTCGCGGAAATTTCCCTCCGCCACCTTGACGACAGGCCCTCCATTCACAGGCACTTTCTTGAGCGTCAGCTCCGGATTGCCGGCGAAGAACGCGACCCACTGGCCATCAGGAGAGAAGAACGGAGCACCCAGGTTCGCGTCCTCGGTGCCGGGAAGCCCGCGGGCGGCGGTCTCATCCAGGACTCGAACGTAGAGCAGGGAGCCTCCGTCCTCTTCCCGTCCGCGGAAAACCACCCGCGAGCCGTCGGGGGAGACCGCGAACAGCCCGTCGAGCCGGGCGGGCGCCAGGGGGACCGAGAGCTGGAGCGGACCTCGCGTCGGGCTGTCCGGAAGAAACGACCGCACCGCCAGGCCTGCGGTTGCGACCGCCAAGAGAACCAGGCCGCCCACCAGCACTCCGCGAAGACCGACGCCCGGCCGTGGGACGACTCCGCCCGGCTCGCTCGTCGCGTGCTCGTCCAGATCGAGGACGGCATCGCCGGCGTCCCGGAGGCGCCGGCGCGCGTCCTTGGCCAGGCAGCGCTCGAGCAGCCGGCGGACCGAGGCGGGCGTCTCGGCGGGCAGACGTCGCCAGTCCGGCTCTTCCTTCACCACGGCGGCGAGGAGATCCGTGAC
This sequence comes from uncultured Hyphomicrobium sp., assembly GCA_964194855.1. Taxonomy (GTDB): domain Bacteria; phylum Acidobacteriota; class Vicinamibacteria; order Fen-336; family Fen-336; genus JAJDNS01. The sequence continues at coordinate 3,352 of CAXMOH010000441.1, read as the reverse complement.
CGTCTCCCCCGCGAAGAGCGGCCCGCCCGTCAGCATCTCGAAGAGCACCGCTCCGAAGGCCCATATGTCCGCGCGCCGGTCCACCGCCTTTCCCCGGGCCTGCTCGGGGGACATGTAGGCCGCCGTGCCCAGGAGCACCCCCGCCTGGGTGCCGGTGTGGGCCAGCGTGGGCGACTGCGAGCCGTCGGCGGACGAGCCGGTCGCGGGGTCGCCCTCGTACGCCTTCGCCAGGCCGAAGTCGAGGACCTTCACCTTCCCGTCCGGCGTCACCTTGATGTTCGCGGGCTTCAAGTCGCGGTGGACGATGCCCCGGGCGTGGGCCTCCTCCAGAGCCTCCGCGATCTGGCGTGCGATCTCCAGGGCCTCGTCGAGGGAGACCTTCCCGCGCTTCAGACGCTCGGCGAGGTCCTCGCCCTCCACCAGCTCCAGGACCAGCAGGGGCTTCCCCGCCGCCTCCTCGAGCCCGTGGATGGCGGCGATGTGGGGGTGGTTGAGCGAGGCAAGAAGCTCCGCCTCTCGCTGGAAGCGGGCGAGGCGGGCGGGGTCCTGGGCCACTTCGTCCGGCAGCACCTTGATGGCCACGTCGCGCTTGAGCTTCGTGTCGGTGGCCCGGTAGACCTCGCCCATCCCCCCGGCGCCGAGGCGCTCGGTGATGTGGTAGTGGCCGTGGGTCTCGCCGATCACCAGTGCGTTCCTCGCGCCCCGTGCCACACGCGGCTTCCCCGGGACGGATGGCCACACGATAGAGGACGTGCCAGCCGCGGACAAGCCATGAGTCAGGTCTTGAGTCTGCTCATTCCCGCGCACGACGTACGCAGGGGGGCTTCTGTGCAGCGTGATCCCCGTTGTCCTCGAGCCGTCAAGACACCGAAATGAACGGGTTCTGTACGGTCACACCGCCGTAGTCCTGGCCGTCGGCCAGGTCCTCCGTGAGGACGGTCCGACATCCCAGGCTTCGCGCCGCCTCGAGGACCGCAGCGTCCCAGTAGGAGATCCCGAAGCGTTCCCTGGTGTCGAGAGCCGCCCTCACGAGCGGCAGCGTGGTCTCCTGCACCGGGAACCGGCAGAACGCCTCGATGAGCGCGGTCGCCTGCTCGTGGCTCATCCTCTCGCTGCGCGACGGTCGCGTGGCCTGCACGTAGAACTCCTGAAGCACCTGCACGGACAGGGCGAGGTCCTCGGCCTCGAGGAGCTCGCGAGCAATGCGGGCCTTCGATCGCTCGTCCGCAGCTGTACTGGCCGCGTAGAGCAGGACGTTCGTGTCAGCGAACCGCATCGCGCTCGTGGACACGGTCGCGCGTCAGCCGATCGCCGGCGCGAAAGCTGCCGATCGATGCCAGGACCTCGTCCTGGAGGCGCTTGCGGCGCTCGAAGGCCGACTCCTCCTCACCCAGCGACATCAGAAACTCGCGCACGAGCGCGCTGATCGACGTGTCCCGCTCCGCCGCTTTGATTCGGGCCTGGCGGTACACGCGGTCAGGCACCGAGACCGTCAGATTTTTCACAGAACCACAGTACCACAGTTTCAGTGTTCCCGGGTGAGCTCTCGGATCTCGTCGTCCAACCCGGTCAGCTCCCACCGCGCCAGGGCGATCGGGATGCTGTCGATGGCGTTCAGACGATCGAAGAAGTCCCGCAGCCGCGCCGAAAGGCGGAGGCTGAACTCGAGGCCCACCTCTCGAGTGAGATTTCAGAAGAGCCGGCCCCCGACTACTCGGCTGCGACTCGAAAGTCCTTCAAGTCTGGCGGAACGACTGGTCGTTCCTCAGGCTTTTCCAGCTGTGGAATCCAGTCGTATGGAACGCGGTAGGCGCGGTAGATGGTGTTGCGGTCGAGCTGCTCCTCGCCAAAATAGGGGCTGATGTATTCCCAGACGATCTCGCCTTCGTTCGTGACTTCGAGAAGTCGCCCGTCCGCACCCTCGGTGATCATCGTGTTGCCATTGGGCAGGCGTTGTGCGGCGCTGACGTAATGACTGAAGAAGCGGAAGCCCTCGATGGTGTCCTCAGCCGGATACTCCCAGACCCTTTCAAACGTGACAGGATTGATCTCGAGAACACGTGAGTAGTGCCGGCGCACCGTTCCCGAACCATTGGGCGCGGCCGGGTTGGCGTGGCCGTAACCGCTCTGGCCGCCATTGTCGAAGACCAGCAGGTTGCCCTCTCCGGGCAGTCCGGCCGGAATGATGTGCGGATGATGCTGCCCGATGATCTGGCCAATCTTCCCCAGCGATTTCGATAGTCGATAGTCCGGGCCCATTCGCCAGACGATCTTGCCGCTACGGTCGATGATCGCGATGACGTTTGGTCGCCGAATACTCAGGATGACACCGTCGGGGTGAAAGCGCTCGTCGCCGCCGTCATACCAGCGGTTCGGGCCGACGTAGGCCGCCGCATTGATGTGCAGCCAGTCGAAACTCTGCCGTTTCTCGCTGAAGCTCGTGGCCTTGTAGACTGCTTGTCGCGCATCGTCCGACAACCCCAGCTCGTCGACGTGATCGCTGGCCAGCCACTCCCAGACGATTTCGCCGTCCCACGTCACCTCATATAGATAATCGTCCTCCAATACCTGGTCGCTGATCTGCGGATGCACCAGATTCTTGTGAGCCAGGATCAGGGTGCGCCCTCCCGAGGTCCTCGGGGTCGCCTCCGGCGAGTAGTAACCGACTGGATCTCCTTCTCGCTGCCAGTCGTGGTGCAGCCGCGCGCTCCAGAGCGAGGTACCTTCTTCCTCGTCTTCCTTCTTGAGAACCACTTCCTCGAGCCGGTCGAAACGCCAGACTTCCTTGCCCTCCCAGTCGAGCTGAACGAGCGCGACCGCTTCCTGGTGAGGCGCGCGCCAGCGATCGCCGCCCATGACGAATCCGCCGGGCAATATGCGTGTGGGGCCCGGCATCTGTGCGATTTCCGGCCAGTGCCGCAGCTCGTTGCCGTTCATGTCTATCAGAACGGCACCCTGCCTCTCCGGCTTGTCGAAGATGACGTAGCCGCTCCAGGCTTTCTCCGGATCGTAGATCGTTGTACCCGTCGGGTAGACCGACGGAGACGCTTGGAATCTCGCTGGCAGCAAAGCGACGAACGCGCTCACTACGACGGCGATGGAGATCTTCTTCATCTATCGCTCCATGCTTCTTGGCTAGCTGTCCTTGCCGATGCCGGAAGGACCTTTCTTCGCCACGCCCCGGCCGAGCTTGGGGTCGCGGGCGCGGTACACCTCCCCCATCCCCCCGACCCCCAGGGGCTCGAGGATCTGGTAGGGACCCAGGTGCGTACCGGCCCAGAGCGCCATGGCCAAATCTCCAGCGGGAGCGACGCGTCGGATCCTACAGCCCCTTGCCCCTCGACGCCAGAAC
>CAXMOH010000440.1:0-2671 GCA_964194855.1 uncultured Hyphomicrobium sp. | reverse complement strand
ATCAGATCCGAGTCGATGACCTGACCGCCTGGGAGAGCCAGAACGGGTCCCTTCCCGACGGTGCCATCGTGCTCCTCCGCACCGGCTGGGAGGAGCGCTGGACGGATCGGGAGGCCTACCTCGGCACGGCGCGTACAGGTTCAGAGGCGGTGGCGGAGCTGCACTTCCCGGGGCTGCACCCCGACGCGGCTCGCTGGCTGGTCGACAAGCGGACCATCAAGGCGGTGGGCCTCGACACTCCGAGCATCGACTACGGGCAGTCGGGACTCTTCGAGAGCCACGTGATCCTGTTCGAAGCGGGCATCCCCGCTTTCGAGAACGTCGCAGCGCTGGGCCAGCTCCCCCCAAGGGGCTTCGTGGTCGCCGCGCTTCCCATGAAGATCCGCGGCGGGACGGGAGGACCTCTCAGGATCGTCGCCTGGTGGTGATCCTACCCTCCTGCCACACCGTTGTCAGGAGGGACGCAGCCCGGCGAAGCTCCTGACGCCACGCTGTCAGGAGGCCCGCCCCATAGTCTCCTCATGCGCCGCACGACGCGGCGCGACAGGAGGAGAAGATGAGTCATCCCGTTGTGTGGTTCGAGGTGATGGGCAAGGACGGAAAGAAGCTGCAACAGTTCTTCACGGATCTCTTCGGGTGGAAGATCGACGCGTCCAACCCGATGAACTACGGCATGGTGGAAGCCAGCAAGGGCCGTGGCATTCCCGGTGGCGTGGGGCAGCTCGGCGACAAGCCCTGGCCCGGGGTCGCCTTCTACGTGTCGACGACCGACATCAAGGGCTCGCTGGAGCAGGCCGGCAAGCTCGGGGGCAAGACGCTGATGCCCCGGACCGAGCTTCCCGGTGGGACGATCCTCGGCTTCTTCGAAGACCCCGAGGGCAACGCCATCGGTCTCGTCGAGGAGGCGGCCTAGCCGACCAGTGATTCGGGATGGGCGGTCGGCCGTTAACATGGGAGCACCGTGAGACGCGCCGACCGTCTGTTCCAGATCATCCAGAGCCTGCGGGGCCGCCGGCGGGCGGTCACGGCAGCCCAGCTCGCCGCCGACCTCGGGGTCTCCGATCGGACGATCTACCGCGACATCCGGGACCTCGTGGCCTCGGGCACACCCATCGAGGGCGAGGCCGGGGTCGGCTACGCGCTCAAACGGGAGTACGACCTTCCCCCGCTCATGTTCGACTCCGACGAGCTCGAGGCCCTGACACTGGGAGCGCGGATCGCCTCCGCCTTCGGGGACGAGGGGCTGGCCCGGGCCGCGGGCTCGGCGCTTTCGAAGATCGAGTCGGTCCTGCCCCCCCGCATGCGTCCTCACCTGGGCGCGTCCGCGCTCTACGTCCCCAGGACGGGGACGGGTCGTGTGAGCTCCTACGCTCTCATGATGGTCCGGACCGCCCTCACCGAGCAGCGCCGCCTCTTTTTGGAGTACCGGCGCGCCGACGGCGGCGAGACCGAGCGGGTGGTGCGGCCGCTCGGGGCATTTTTCTGGGGACGAAGCTGGACGCTCGCCGCGTGGTGCGAGCTGCGGCAGGACTTTCGGACGTTCCGGCTCGACCGCATGGGGAAGATCGAGGCTCGCGAGGCCTTCGAGGACGAGCCGGGCCGAGGTCTCCGGGACTACCTGCGTGCTTTTGGCCCACTGGCGGAGCAACTGCTCGACGAGTGAGGTGCCGCGGGTTGCTGGCTACTCCCGATAGATCCAGGCCCCGGCGATGGTCGCCACCGGGACCTCGATCAGGCTCCAGGCCACCGGCAGCCACGTGAGCCTGGGCGGATACACCATCACCCCGGCATGGACGTAGACCGCGGCGTACCCGTAGGACAGAGCCCAGACGAGGAGGCCGGCGCAGGCGGCCGTACCGACGCCCGCCCCGAAGCGCGGCCGAATGGCGGCGTAGGTCCAGACCGCCATGAGCCCGAGGGCAAACGTCGCAAGCACCAGCAAGAGGAGCATCATCGGGTCGGGGTCGCCCACGAGCCCCAGCTCCTGCCACTCCTCGAGCAGCTTCTCCCCGTCGGGTCCCAGGGCGATGGCGTGGAGCACGTACTCGCTGATGTTCATGATGAGCCCCGCGAGCAGACCGCCACCCACGACGCGAACCAGGTTGATCTGCCCCATGGTCTGGACCTCCACCCCCTCGATGATGAGTCACGGGATTATAGTCTCGAGGCCCGCCCGCTGGACGAACCGGGCGGCGTGCCGGAGAATGGGACTTCTGACCAAGGAGGCCGTTTCATGATCTCTCATCGTCTGACATTCACCGGTGCGACCGTCGTCGCTGCTTTTCTCGCCGCAGCCCTCATCAATCCGTCCTCGGCGTTCGGGGCCGACGCCGCGACGAACTTCAAGAAGAAGTGTGCCGCGTGCCACGGCAAGGCGGGCGAGCCCAACAAGGTCTTCGCCAAGCAGGGCGTGCGTAGCTTCAAGGACGCCGAGTGGCAGAAGGCCACGAAGGACGCCCAGATCGAGGAGTCCATCCGGAAGGGCAAGAAAGGCACCCTGATGGCCGGCTTCGCGAAGCAGCTCTCCGACGACGAGATCACGGCCCTTGTCGCCAACGTCCGCAAGTTTGGCCCCAAGGAGTGACTCGCGCGGCCTAGAGCGCCGCGGGTCAGCGCCCGCTGACGGTCATCTGGCGGATGCGGAGGGTCGGCGAGGCCGAGCTGCCGCGGA
>CAXMOH010000439.1:0-11684 GCA_964194855.1 uncultured Hyphomicrobium sp. | reverse complement strand
CAACGGCGTCATGCTCGAGGCCCTGGGACGTGCGCATCCCGGTGTGCCGCTCATCGTCGTGCTCACCGACCTGGCCGACTACCCGCCCCGCTTCTGGATCGAGCCCGGCATCCACAGGGTCGTGGTGGGGACGGACGAGGCGCGCCAGCAGGCCCTCGACGTCGGCCTTCCCTCCGGTCGGATCTCGCGCGTCTCGGGGATGGTGCTGAACCCGGCCTTCTACGGAAGCGGGAGGGCCGACGTCCGAGGCCGAGTCCGGAGGGAGATGGGGCTCGACCCCGGGGACTTCACCGTCACGCTCCTCTTCGGCGGCAAGGGCTCACCCGAGATGGCTCCTCTTGCCCAGGCTCTTCTCGAGACGGATCCCGGTTGGACCGTGGTCGCGATCTGCGGGGACAACCCCCGGCTCCTCGAGCGCCTGGCGCCCATCGAGAGCCGGCACACCGGCCGGCTCCACACGATGGGCTTCACCGACCGCGTGGCGGAACTCCTGGCGGCGAGCGACGTGCTCGTGACGAAACCGGGCCCCGGCTCGCTGGCCGAGGCTTTTCACCTGCGCGTCCCGGTGGTGGTGACCCGCAATCGACACACGATTCCCCAGGAGCGGTTCAACACCGACTACGTCGCTCGCCACGGCCTGGGGCGGGTCGTGGGGCACTGGCGCGAGATCCCCGATGAGGTGGCCGCCCTCGGCCGGGACCAGTCCGAGGGCGCCCGGGTCCGCGGGCGCCTCGACGCCCTGCCCGACAACCGCGCCGTCTACGAGGTGCTCGAGACGATCGAGCGAGAGATCGGCTCCTCGGCGCCTTCGGACTGATTCCCATCGGATGCTACGATGACGGGTTCTGCCAGTGCGCCGGCAAGCGCGCAGTGGCACGGCTGCAAGAATGGATAAAGCAAAGCGCCTCTACCGTCGCCTCGACGCCCTCTTCGATGAGCTCAAGCCCAGGCGGCAGCAGCCGAAGCACCTCGAAGCCTTCTTCGAAGAGGTGTTCGATCGCTTCCGAGAGGACCTGCGGCTGCGCGGGGGCCTGCTCTATGTCGAGCGCAGGGACGGCTTCGCTTTCCTGAGCGGCGTGGGTGAGATCGTCGGCTCGCCGGCAGACGACCTCGACCCGGACGCCACGCCCGTCGCGGAGGTCATCGAGCATCGCGTCTACGTCTTCGGCGAAGGGGAAACCGCGGCGCAGAAGCTCGGGCTCACGCCCCAGATTGCCGCGGCGGGGCTGGTGGTCGGCCGGCGGCCGCAGCGCTTCTGCTTCTTCTTCCTCCTCGACGAGGGATGGGACATGGCGGAGCTGGACTTCGCCCTGAACACCGTCCGGGCCGCCCTGGACGCCCGCCTGGCGGACGCGCGGGTGCGGGGCTCGTTCCGCGAGGCGGCGGAGATCCAGAGGAGCCTGCTGTTCGAGGACCCCCCCGCCTTCCCGGGCTACGACATCGCTTGCCGCTCGCTGGCCACCGACGAGGTGGGAGGCGACTTCTACGATTTTCACGACCTGGGGGAAGACGTCTACGGCCTGGCGATCGGAGACGCCAGCGGCCACGGGCTGCCCGCCGCTCTCGTCGTCCGCGACGTGGTGACGGGGCTTCGCATGGGGATCGAGAAAGAGCTCAAGATCGCCCACGTGTTCGCGAAGCTCAACCGGGTGATCCACCGCTCGCGGCTGTCGAGCCGCTTCGTGAGCATCTTCTACGCCGAGATGGAAGCCGACGGGAACATCGTCTACGTCAACGCCGGCCACCCGCCTCCCATCCTGTTCTTCCGCGACCCTCGCCCGGGACGGCCCGGCGATCAGGAGCTCAGCGTCGGGGGGACGGTCATCGGGCCCCTCCCCGAGGTGCGCTTCCGCCGCGGGTTCGCGCGCCTGCACCCCGGCGAGGTGCTGGCGATGTGCACGGACGGAATACTCGAGCGGCCCGATACCTCCGGCGATTTCTACGGCACCGAGCGGCTGCGCAAGGCCGTCCTCGCCCACAAGGACTCCAGCGCCAGCGAGATCCTCGATCGGCTCTTCGACGAGGTGAAGGCCCACGGCGACGACCGGCCCTGGGACGACGACGCGACCATCGTCATCGTCAAGCGCCCGGAAAGCAGCGAAGAGGACCCGGAGTAGGCGTCAAGGCGTCGCCGCGAGCAACTCCTCGACCCGGGCCTCGATGCTGGCAGCCGAGGTGTAGCCTTCGCTGCGAAACCTCACCACCCCGGTGTCGTCCCTGGCGGCCTCGCGCATGTCGATGACCAGCTTGGTGGGAAACGCCACGACCTCGTAGGGGCCGAGGAGATCGTTACCGAGATAGACGCGAAAGGGGACGTCTCTCTCCGCGAGGAACGCCTCGAGATCCGCCCGCTCGTCGGTGACGTTGAAGCTCAGGAGCACCACGTCCTCGCGACCCTCGAGCCGACGGTGGTACTCGACGAGCTCGGGAAGCTCGCGGATGCAAGGCGAGCACCAGGTGGCCCAGAAGTCGATGATCACGATCCGGCCAGCCAGGTCCCCTGAGCGCAACGTGCGACCCTGCAGATCCTCGACCGCGAATGTCTCCGCGGCGCTCGACAGCGACTCCCACCCGTCCGGGCCCGGAGCCGGCTCGACAGTCGTAGCCGAAGAGCCCCCCAGCCCAAACACGAGAACGAAAGCAACGAGTCCCTGTCGCACAGTCCCTCCACAGTGATGAACTTTCAGGCTAGCAGAGTCCGAGGAAGAAGGCGTCCTGGGGAACCCCTCCCCCACGAAGGGGAATGATCGGGGGTCGATGAACAATCAGGGGCGTCAGGTCTGCCTAGAACTGCTTCCTGGAGTCCAGGAGGATGGTGACCGGCCCCTGGTTCACCAGCGCCACGTCCATCATGGCGCGGAAGACGCCTGTGGCCACGTCGAGTCCCGAGGGGCGGAGGCGCTCCACGAAGCGGGTGTAGAGCCGCTCGGCCTCTTCGGGCGCGGCGGCCTCCACGTAGGAGGGACGGCGTCCGCGGCGAGCGTCCCCCATCAGCGTGAACTGGGAGATCACGAGGAGGCCTCCCCCCACGTCGAGAGCGGAGCGGTTCATCTGGCCCGCATCGTCGGGGAAGACTCTCAGGTGGATGACCTTGTCCGCGAGGAGATTGGCGTCCTCCTCGGTGTCGGTCTTGCCGACTCCGAGCAGAATGACGAGACCCGGACCGATCCGGCCCACGATTTCGCCAAGGACGCTGACCGAGGCCTCCGAGGCCCTTTGAACCACCGCACGCACGGCTAGAAGCTATCATTCCGCCATGGCAGCTCCCGCCCAGATCGGCCGCTACCGGATCGTGGGCGAGCTGGGTCAGGGCGCCATGGGGACGGTCTACCTGGGTCGAGACGAGGGCCTCGACCGCGAGGTGGCGCTCAAGGTCATGTCGAAAGGCATGGGCGAGCCCGAGGACAGGGAGCGGTTCCTGCGGGAGGCGCGTGCCGCCGCTCGGATCCAGCACCCGAACATCATCGTGGTCTACGAGCTGGGCGAGCACGAGGGGGCGCCCTACATGGTCCTCGAGAAGCTCGAGGGCGTCGACCTTGCGGAGGCTCTCGCCAGCGGGCTCAAGCCCGATCCCCGCGGGGTCGTGAACGTCGTCCTCCAGGCCCTGGCCGGGCTGGGCCATGCCCACGAGAACGGGATCGTCCACAGGGATATCAAGCCGGCCAACATCTTCGTGCCCATCGGCTTCCCGGCGAAAATCATGGACTTCGGCGTGGCCCGCCTTTCCGGCCACAGCGTCACCACCACGTCCGGTGTCGTCACGGGCACGCCCAACTACATGTCGCCCGAGCAGTTCCAGGGGAAGGAGATCGACGGCCGGACGGACCTCTTCTCGACGAGCCTGATTCTCTTCGAGCTCGTCACCGGGGAGAAGGCGTTCCGCTCCGACGACATCGCGGCCCTCTTCTACAAGATCGTCCACGAGGACGTCGACCTGGGGCTCATCTCCGGGGGATCGGATTGGGACCGGCTCAGGCAGGTCCTCGCACGCGGGCTCGCGAAGAACAAGGAGGAGCGCTATCCCGACGCCCGGGCCATGTCGGAGGAGCTCTCGCTGGCCCTCCAGGATCTCGGCGGGTCCACGGACCTCACGGCTCCGGCCGATCGGATCCTGCTGGTCAAGCCGCGCCCCCAGAGGCCGGCTCCCATCGCCACGGCGGCGGCGGCGGCTCCGACTGCGGTGGCCCCGGCCGCGCCGACGAGCAAGGCGAGGACCGCTCCCCAGCGTCCGGCACGACGGGACTCGCGCCGGCGTGGCTCGGCGGCGGGAACGGCGTCGAGAACCCCGATGGTGCTGGCCAGCGCTCTGGGGGTCGGCGCCGTGGCGCTGCTCGCCGTCGCCGGGTGGCTCGTGCTGGCCCCGAGCCGAACGGGCGCTCCGGCGTCGACTCCCGCACCACCGGACACGGCCCCCGTCGCCACGCGGAGCCCGTCGGCCCCACCCGATCCTGCGCCGGCAGCACCCGAGGCGCCCCCCGCCCCCGAGACGCCGGCCACACCCCAGCCGACACCACCTCCCACTCCCGAGCCCACGCCGCCGCCCACCCCTGCTCCGGCGCCGACGCCCGCGCTGAGCATGGAGGACCGTCTCCTGCGGGCAGACGACTTCCTGCAGAAGGGGCGCTTCCGACAGGCCCTCGACGAGGCCCGCGCCGTGCGACGGGAGGACCCGTCGAACCAGGAGGCCGTCGTCATCGCGCAGGAGGCCGAGGCCGCCATCGTGATCGAGGAGTGCATCAAGAACGCCCGGGCAGCCCTCGAGTCCGGCGACCGCGACCTGGCGATGGAGCAGATCAAGCGCGGCTTCGCCATCAACCCGAACGACGCCCGGCTGATGGCCCTGTTTCGCCAGGCCACGCAGTAGGAGTCGGGTCCCTGGGCGCCACCGCGGGGCAGGACGCCCGGGCTGTTTTGCGCTACGATGCCTCTCCCCGGGACAATCGGGAGGCCCACTGCCAAGGAGGATCCGTATGGCCTACACCATCGCCGAGCCGTGCATCGACACGAAGGACACCGCCTGTGTCGAGGTGTGCCCGGTCGACTGCATCCACCCCAAGAAGGAAGCGCCGGAGTTCGAGTCGGAAAACAAGCTCTACATCGACCCCGAGACCTGCATCGACTGCGGCGCTTGCGTCCCGGTCTGCCCGGTCCAGGCCATCTTCCCGAACGAAGAGCTCCCGGAGAAGTGGGCGAAGTTCGCCCAGATCGACGCGGACTGGTTCGCCGACAAGTAAACCGGCTTGCCCGAGCGCGCTCCGAGTCGTCTGTGTCTTGACGATGCATTCGCGCTCTGCTAGCTTCAGCTGCGTACTGGTGGTCGTCGCTCGAGCACTCGTCGACAAGCCGCCCACGGTGGGCGGCTTTGTTGTCTGGGAGGGCAGTTGGCCGCCATCAGGCAGAGGCGAAGGAGTGTAGTTCCATGGTCGAAGGCACGGTGAAGTGGTTCAACGAATCCAAGGGTTTCGGTTTTCTCTCCCATGAGGGTGGTGCGGACGTTTTCGTCCACCACACCGAGATCAAGTCTGACGGTTTCCGGACGCTCAACGAGGGCGACAAGGTGAAATTCGAAGTGGTGGACAGCCCGAAGGGTCCTCGCGCTTCGAACGTGGAGAAGATCGAGTAGGACTCCTCCAGGAACCATCAGTCCAAAGCGCCCGGAGCCCCAGGCTTCGGGCGTTTTTGCTTGAGGCGATCCTCCCATGAGCACCCCAGCGGACGAAAACACGGGCGAATCGAGCCCGATGCGCCCCCCGATCGCAAAGAGAATCCCGACGGTCGCAGAGGTCCACGGCGACCGCCGCACGGACGAGTACGCGTGGCTCCGGGACAAGTCGAGTCCGGAGGTGAGAGCCCATCTCGAAGCCGAGAACGACTACACGGCGGGGGTCCTGAAGCCCCTGGACCCGCTGAGGGGCACGCTCTACGACGAGATGCTCGGCCACATCAAGCAGACCGACGCGAGCGTTCCGTGCCGCGAGGGGGACTGGTTCTACTACGCCCGCACCGAGAAGGGACGCCAGTACCCGATCCACTGCCGCCGGCCGAACAGCCCCGAGGCGCCCGAGCAGATCACCCTCGATCTGAACGAGATGGCCCGGGACGAAGCGTTCATGGCCCTCGACGAGTACGAGGTCTCGGACGACGGGCGCCTCCTCGCCTACTCCACCGACACCACCGGCTTCCGCCAGTACACCCTCTTCGTCAAGGACCTGGCGAGCGGTGAGATCCGGGAGACCGTGGCCGAGAGAGTCGGCTCGGCAGCCTGGGCCGCCGACAACAAGACGCTCTTCTACACCGTCGAAGAGGAGTCCACGAAACGCCAGTACCGCCTCTACCGCCACGTCGTGGGCGAGGCAGCCCGCGACGACGACCTGATCTACGAGGAACCGGACCTCGCCTTCAACGTGGGAGTCGACCGCACACGAGACCGTGAGTACCTGCTCCTGGACATCGACAGCCTCACCACCTCGGAGGCCCGTTTCCTCCGGGCCGATCGCCCCACCGACCAGTGGCGCCTCCTCGCTCCCCGCCTCCCGGACCAGGAGTTCGAGGTCGACCATCGGGGCGACGAGTTCTACCTGAGGGTCAACGACGAAGGGCGCAACTTCCGCCTCGTCCGCGCCCCGGTCGAGAGCCCGGGTCGGGAGAGCTGGCAGGAGGTCCTGCCTCACCGGAGCGACGTGATGCTCGAGGGGTTCGATCTCTTCCGGAACCACTCCGTCGTGTTCGAGCGCGAGAACGGTCTTCCCCACTTGCGGATCACGGATCTCAGAACGGGCGAGTGGCACCGCATCGCGTTCCCCGAGCCCGTGTACTCGGCCTCTCCCGACGAGAACGCCGAGTTCGACACCAGCGTGTATCGCTACGAGTACGAGTCGCTGGTCACGCCCCCTTCGGTCTTCGACTACGACATGGAGGCGCGGACCTCGACCCGGCTCAAGCAGAAGGAGATCCTGGGCGGGTACGACCCGGCTGAGTACTCCACCGAGCGGATCTGGGCGACGGCGGAGGACGGGGAGAAGGTCCCGGTCTCGCTCGTCCGGCGCCGGGACGTGCCCAGGGACGGGCGGGCGCCGCTCTACCTGTATGCCTACGGGTCGTACGGCATACCGTTGCCCGTGAGCTTCTCCTCGAATCGCTTGAGCCTCCTGGACCGGGGCGTGGTGCTCGCGCTGGCCCACATCCGAGGCGGCGGCGACCTGGGCAAGCGCTGGCACGACGACGGACGCATGCTCAACAAGCGAAACACCTTCACCGACTTCATCGCGTGCGCCGAGCACCTCCTGTCCGAGGGCTACGGGTCCCGCGAGCGTCTCGTGATCCAGGGCGGGAGCGCCGGTGGGCTGCTCATGGGCGCCGTGGCCAACATGCAGCCGGAGCTGTTTCGGGCCGTGCTGCTCCAGGTGCCCTTCGTCGACGTCCTCAACACCATGCTCGACGAGACGCTCCCCCTCACCGTGGGGGAGTTCGAGGAGTGGGGCAATCCCATTGAGAAAGCGGCGTACGAGTACATGCGCAGCTACTGCCCGTACACCAACCTGACCCGGGGCAACTACCCGGCCATGCTCGTCCGCACCTCGCTCAACGATTCCCAGGTGATGTACTGGGAGCCGGCCAAGTACGTGGCGCGACTGCGGACCCTCAAGACCGACACCCGCCCGCTCCTTCTCGAGATCAACATGGCCGCGGGCCACGGCGGCGCCTCGGGCCGCTACGACCGCCTCCGGGAGATCGCCCTCGACTACGCCTTCATCCTCTGGCAGATGGGGCTGGCTGACGCGCCTACTCGGCCGGAAGGTACTCCTCGTTGACCCTGCGGAAGCCCCAGTCGCGGAGCTGGCTGGCCCACACCTCCAGGTTCTCGATCGAGACGCGCACGAGGTCCATGGGAATCGTGCCCGAGATGTCTTTCTCGTTGTGGAGCTTCTCCACGATCGTGTCGACGGTGACCGTCCCCCACTCGTAGACCGGCTGGCCCAGCAGGACCGCGACACCAACGTCGACGAAGCGCAGCTGATCGGGCAGCGCGTCCACCGACACCACCTTCTGGCCGCGCGTCTGGAGATCCTTCAGGACGTCCTTGCGGCGGGCGGACTCGAACATCGCCCAGCCGCCAACCATGGCCCAGCCCCGGAGGTCGGGATGGGCCTCGTTGACCCGGAGGACTTCGGCGGCGCCGTCGATGGGTCTCTCCAGGTGATGGAAGACTCCCACGATCTCCAGGCCGGGGTGTCGCAGCGCTGCCGCCTTCACGCCGGCGACGCGACGCTGGAGGTTGGGTGCGTCGGGGTTTCCCGCCAGCACGGCCACCCTGCCCGAACCTCCCAGGAGCTGTGACAGCTCCTCGAGGATCATCTCCCCGGCCTGGGTGTCGTCGGCGCCGAAGTGGGCGAAGCGCTTCGACCCGGGCAGGTCCACGTCGAACGTCATGACCGCGACGCCCTTGGCCACGGCGTCGTCGATCGCCTTGGACACGGGTGCCGCCTCGGAAGCCGCCACGGCGATGGCGTCGGCGCCGTCCTCGACCGCCATGCCGATGCGCTCGGCCTGCTGGGCGGGGTTCTCGCCGGTGGGGGTCAGGATCAGGACCTCGACGGGGATTCCCTTCTTGTCCGACCATTCCCTGGCGGCGTCCTGCGCCCCGCGATGGGCTGCCACGAAGACCGGGTTTGCGTAGCTCTTGGCGATGAAAGCGATCTTGAGCTTCGAGGGGGCGGGATCCTCTTGCGCCCTCGCACCTGGCAGGGCACCCATGAGAATCATCGCCGCGAGAGTGAGAGTGACGGTATTTCTAGGCATGGCACATGCTTCGTACTCCCTGTTGCACCGCCCAGTCAAGAGAAACCGCCGTCAGGACTTGCCGCGCCCGGGGATCTTCAGGCCCGCCAGGACGGCGAAGGGGTTGTTGAACGCCGGACGGCTCGCCCCCGGGGGCTTGGCCCCGGGGCGGCGCCCCGGCCCCGAGGCCGCGGCCGGCCGCGGACGGGGGGTCTTCTTCTTGCGTCCCTGACCGTCGCTCCGCTCCCCTCGGCGAGCGTCTCCCGCCGCCTTCGGACGCGCCCCGGGGCGAGTGGAGCCACGCGGGGCAGGCGGCTGACGCCGCCGCGGCTCGGGCTTCAGCGTGAGGGAGATCTGCCGCTTCTCGATATCCACCTTCAGCACTCGAGCCTGGACGCGGTCGCCCGTCCGAATCTTCTCGCCCGGGTCCTTGCCCGCCCCGCGGCCCAGCTGCGACACGTGGACGAGGCCGTCCTGGGGCAGCCCCACGTCCACGAAAGCCCCGAAGGTCGTCACGCTGGTCACGAGTCCCGGGCACACCATCCCGGGCTTCAGGTCCTCCATGGTCCGCAAGTCCTCGCGGAACGAGAACGGCACGAACGGCCCTCGTGGATCGGCACGGGGCGTCGCCTCGAGCTCCCTCACGATGTCTTCTCTCGTCCAGCGACCCATCTCGGCCTCGAGATCCGCCGCCTCCCGCACGAGGGCGGCGCCGGGGCCCAGCAGATCGCCGACGGTCCTGCCCTTGGCTTCGGCAAACGACTCCAGGGTCCGATAGCGCTCCGGGTGGATCGCCGTGGCGTCGAGAGGGTGGGTCCCCCCGGGCACCCGCAGGAAGCCGGCGGACTGCTCGAACGCCTTCGGGTCCAGGACGGGCACGTCGAGGAGCTGCTGGCGCGACTGGAACGGCCCCTCGGCTTCCCGGCGCTCCACGATCGCCGAGGCGATCTTCGCGTCGATGCCCGAGATGCGGCACAACAGATGTGGAGGAGAGGTGTTCACATCCAGTCCCACCTCGTGGATGCAGCTGTCCACCGTCGCGGCCAGCGCCTTCAGGAGAGGGCCCGCGGCGACGTCGTGGCCGTGCTGACGGCCGAGGATGTGCCTCGGCTCGTTCCGGACGAGCTCTCGAAGGGGGTCCTGGAGCCGCCGCGCGAGGAAGGCCGCCTCCCGCGCTCCCGGGTCGAGATCGGGCAGCTCCGCGCGCCCGGCCTCGCCCGTGGCCCAGGCCTTCGCCCCGGTCTCGCTCACGAGGGTGACGAGCACGTCGAGCGCGGCCTCCCGAAGCGCCGGCCGGATGAGCAGCTCCGTGGAGCGCCCGCCGGCGCCGCTCCCGATGGCCACGGCGGCCACGGAGTGCTCGCGGACGAGGCTCAGCACGGTCTCGCGAGCCGCCAGCTTCTCCTCGTCCGTCTGCGAGGGGAGGGCCCCACTCGCCACACAGGCCCCCGCCCCGTCGACCACGGCGAACCGGCCTCCGGTTCGGGCACTCGCATCGATCCCGAGGACCGGCCTGGGACCGAAGGGTGGCTCCAGGAGCAGCCGACGGGAGTGCTCGGCGTGGGCCCGTGCGGCAAAGGAGTCCGCGGTCCCCTTGAGCGCCCGATGAACCTCGTTCTCCATGGCGCTGCGGACGACGCCCTTGAACGCGATGCGCGCCGCCTGCCGGAGCGCCTCGTCCCCGGGGGTGTCGGGGACGCTGACGGCGGCGGCCTCGAAGGCGGAGATGAGCCGCGCTTCGAACTCCGGATCCCCGGGGGGCCCCACGACCGCCAGCAGAAGCTCGCCCTCCGACTGGCCACGACGCACCGCCAGGTAGTGGTGCGAGCGGGCGGGTTCCTCGAGAGCGGAGACCTTCTCCTGGAAGGCGAAGTAGGGCTCGAACCGGCTGCCGGGCTTTGCCTTCTCCGTCTTCGTGGACCGGAGCCAGCCGTTCTCAGCATAGGCCCGGCGCGCGAGCAAACGCAGGCCGGCATCTTCGGAGAGGCGCTCGACCAGGATGTCCCGGGCCCCTTCGATTGCGGTCCTGGTGTCCGGGACGCCCTTGTCCGCCGCGCGAAAGGTGTACGCCCACAGCTCGAGAGTCTGCCCCTCTTGCGGCGTCTCCGTGCCGTGGCCGCAGTTCCAGAGCCAGTCGGCGAGAGGCTCGAGACCGGCAAGCCGTGCCGCGTCGGCCCGGCTCTTCTTCTTCTGCTTGAAGCGAAGACAGAGATCCTCGAGGACCTGGGGATCAAAGGTGGTGAGGATCCTCTCCCGCAACTCGGGAGTGAGGGTCGCGTGGCGCTCGATCGACTCGAGGGCAATCGACTGACGGTTGACCAGGCGATCGAACTGGTCGCGAGCCTCCGCCACTCGCCGAACGGCCGCCTCGTCGAGGTTGCCGGTGCGCTCACGGCGATAGCGGGCAATGAAGGGAACGGTCGCGCCGGTGGCCAGGAGATCGAGCACGGCGAACGCACCCTGCACGGGGACGTCCTGGCAGCAGGCGCGAAACCAGGGGGAGAGGGCGGAGGGGAGGGCGCTCACGTGTTCACCGGACAGGGCCAATGCTGCCATTTTCGGCGCCCCGGGAAAAGGCCCCCGGGGATGGAGGGCTCGTGCTACCGTGCCGCCCGTGAGCTCAGAGACGGTGATCCCGGCCGCAGGACCCGTCACCTCCGAGGACGAGGCCCGGCTCCGTGCGCTGTCCAAGGTGGAGCTGCACCAGCATGTCGACGGGTCGATTCCCGCCGAGGTGACCTGGGATCTCATGCAGCACAACCGGCTCGCCCCCGCGCCGACCCTCGACGAGATGCGCCGTTTCCTGGAGATCCAGGACGGCGAGGAGGGAACGCTCCTCGCGTACCTCGACAAGATGCACTACCCCCTCTGGGTCACCCAGTTCTACGAGAACATCGCCCGGGCGG
>CAXMOH010000438.1:0-3122 GCA_964194855.1 uncultured Hyphomicrobium sp. | reverse complement strand
GCCAACCTTCGTTCTGGCGCGGGGTGTCTACGACGCCCCCACACACGAGGTCGAGGCCGGGACGCCAGAAGCTCTGGGCACACTCCCGGAGCACCTGCCTCCAAACCGCCTGGGGCTCGCCAGGTGGCTGCTGGATCCCGGCCACCCGCTCACCGCCCGTGTCCTCGTGAACCGCTACTGGGCCCTGGTTTTTGGACATGGCCTCGTCGCGACACCGGCCGATTTCGGCAGCCAGGGACATCTGCCGACTCACCCGGAGCTTCTCGACTGGCTGGCGACGACGTTCGTCGAGTCGGGGTGGGACTTGAAGGCGCTTATTCAGGAGATGGTGCTCTCGGCGACCTACCGCCAGTCCTCGGTGGCCGACGCGAGTCGGCTCGCGCAGGATCCTTCGAACGAGTGGTTGGCGCGCGGTCCGTCGCACCGCCTCTCCGCGGAGCAGATTCGCGACGGTGCCCTGGCGGCCAGCGGACTCCTCGTTCGGAAGATCGGCGGGCCGAGCGTCTACCCGTACCAGCCGCCGGGCCTCTGGGAAGAGCTCGCCACCCGGAACGCGACGAAGTACGAGGCCGGCCACGGCGAAGACCTCTACAGGCGAAGCCTGTACACCGTCTGGAAGCGCAGCTCCCCGCCACCCTCGGCGGTCAGCTTCGACGCCGCAGACAGGCTCTCCTGCGCGGTGAAGCGCCAGCGCACGAGCACGCCGCTTCAGTCGCTCGTGCTGCTGAACGATCCGCAGTATCTCGAGGCGTCTCGCGTGGTCGCGGAGCGCATGATTCTCGAGGGCGGTTCGTCCGCGCCGGAGAGGATCACCTCCGGCTTCCGCCTCCTCACGAGCCGGGTGCCCGACGAGAAGGAGCTTGCGCTTCTCGAATCGCTCCTCGCCGAGGAGCTCGCGACGTTCGAGGGGAACCGGGAGGCGGCACGGTCGCTACTGGAGGTGGGGGAGCGAGCCGCCGATCCGTCTCTCGCGACCGCCGAGGCGGCCGCCTTCACGGTGGTGGCGAGCACGGTCATGAACTACGACGAGGCGGTGTTCAAGCGATGAGCAACCACGACGACTCCGGCTTCTGTTGTGACCGGCGACGGTTCCTCTCGACGGGCAGCCTGGGCCTGGGTGCCGCCGCGCTGGCCTCTCTCCTGGACCCTCGCCTCCTGCAAGGCGGAGAGGCGACGACGGCACCCGCGAACGGCCGGCCGGTCCTCGCGGCGCCGCACACTCCTCCCCGCGTCAGACGCGTCATCTACCTGTTCCAGAGCGGGGCCCCCTCGCAGCTCGACCTCTTCGACCACAAGCCGCTGCTGCAGACGATGAACGGCGAGGAGCTGCCGGCCTCTGTGCGGATGGGGCAGCGGCTCACGGGCATGACCGCCTACCAGAAGTCGTTCCCGCTCGCGGGCTCGCAGTTCGCGTTCGCGCGCCACGGCACGTCCGGAGCCTGGGTCAGCGAGCTGCTGCCGCACACCGCGAAGATCGTGGACGAGCTGTGCTTCGTGCGGTCCATGCACACCGAGGCGATCAACCACGACCCGGCGGTCACCTTCGTCCAGACCGGCTCGCAGCAGGCGGGCCGACCGGCAATCGGGGCGTGGCTCTCCTACGGCCTCGGCTCGGAGAACGAGAACCTGCCCGGCTTCATCGTCCTTCTCTCCCGGGCGAGGAGCGGCGATCAGCCCCTCTACTCCTGGCTGTGGGGGAGCGGGTTCCTGCCGTCCCAGCACCAGGGTGTGCCGTTCCGAAGCGGCAAGGACGGGGTCCTCTACCTCTCCGATCCCGAGGGGCTCGACCGGAGCGGGCGCCGCAGGATGCTGGACACCCTGCGAACGATGGAGGAGAAGCAGCGGGAGCGGGTGGGGGACCCGGAGATCGACGCGCGGATCGCGCAGTATGAGATGGCCTTCCGGATGCAGACCGCGGTCCCGGAGGTCACCGACCTGAGCGACGAGCCGGACTCGGTCATCGACATGTACGGCCCCGAGGCCCGTGTCCCCGGGTCCTTTGCGGCCAACTGCCTCCTCGCCCGGCGGCTCGCCGAGCGCGACGTCCGCTTCATCCAGCTCTACCATCAGGGCTGGGACCAGCACGGCAACCTGCCGAAGGACATCCGGATCATGGCTCGCTCGGTCGACCAGCCCACGGCCGCGCTCGTCCGCGACCTCCGGCGGCGGGGCCTGCTGGAGGACACCCTGGTCAGATGGGGCGGCGAGTTCGGCCGCACCAACTACTCCCAGGGCAAGCTCACGAAGGACGACTACGGCCGCGATCACCACCCGCGGTGCTTCACGATTTGGATGGCGGGCGGCGGCGTCAAGAAGGGCTTCACGTACGGCGAGACGGACGACCTCGGATACAACATCGTGCGCGACCCCGTGCACGTGCACGACTTCCAGGCCACGCTCCTCCACATGATGGGGATCGATCACGAGCGTCTCGTCTTCAAACACCAGGGTCGGCGCTACAGGCTGACCGACGTGCACGGGCAGGTCGTTTCGGACCTCCTGGCTTGAGCGACCTCCCGGTCTTTCTGGGCCGCCTCCACCCGGTCCTCGTTCACCTTCCGATCGGCCTCCTGGTCGCGGCCGGCTGCTTCCAGGCCTGGGTGTCGTGGCGGCGGAGGAAGGGGCCGCCGTCGGCCCTCGACGCCGCGATCGGCCCGCTGCTCTGGCTCGCGGCGCTCGGGGCTGTGGCTGCCGCCGCGGCCGGGTACCTGCTCGCGACGAGCGGGGGCTACGCGGGCGGAGTCTACGACCGCCACCAGTGGCTGGGTCTCGGCGTTGCCGCCTTCACGCTGGGGACCGCAAGCGCCCGGGTGCACGCGTCGCGCCGTCCGGACCGCAACGCGCACGTGACCTACGTGGTCCTGCTGATCTCGGCGCTCGGGCTCATGGTTGGGGCCGCACATGCCGGCGCCACGCTCACCCACGGCGAGGGCTATCTCACCGAGCACGCTCCGTCGACGCTCAAAGCCCTGATCGCCTTCCTGGATCCGGAGCCTCCGGCCCTTGACGCCACGGTGCCGCCGGAGCAGGCCGTCGTCTTTGATGCGCTGGTCGAGCCCATCCTCGAGTCGCGGTGCGTCTCCTGTCACGGTGCGGAGCAGAGCGAGAGCGGGCTCCGCCTC
>CAXMOH010000437.1:0-4505 GCA_964194855.1 uncultured Hyphomicrobium sp. | reverse complement strand
CCGGACCATGTCCATGTGGCTCTCGGGCATCGTCAATATCGCAGCCGAGTTCGCCATGTGGCGCTCGGGGCGGGGGATCGACCGCCGCTCGTAGAAGCTCAGCACTTCCTCGAAGCGGGCCAGCTGCTCTCGCGCGGCGGTGCGGTCTTCGGCGTCGGCGCTGGCGCAGTGCGCGTAGCTCCCTTCGCCCTCGCCGTGGGCCGACCGCGCCGCCGCCTCGAGTAGCTCCTCGGCGTGGTAGTGGTGCACGCCGATACGCTCCATCCCGGTGTCGATCTTGAGATGCGCTCGCGCCCTGCCGTTCCGGGCCGCTCCCGCCTCCTCGATGTCCCGAAGGCGTGCGAGCGACGGCACCGTGAACGTCAGGTCGTGCTCCAGGAAGAGGGGGATCTGCCGAGTCCAGATCCCGCCCATCACCAGGATCGGGTTCTCGATCCCCTGCTGCCGAAGCGCAATGCCTTCCTCGACGAGCGCCACGCCGAATGCGTCTGCTCGGGGCGCGAGAGCCCGCGCCACCGTCTCGAGGCCGTGGCCGTAGGCGTTGGCCTTGAGCGTCACCATCACGCGGGCCGGCGCGACGTGGGCTCGGATCGCGTCCAGGTTGGCCCGCAGCCGCGAGAGGTCGACGACGGCGTACGTCGGGCGGAGCCGGGCGTCCTCCGGATCGCGCGGCGGCTCGGACGTCATGGACAGCAGTGAAGCACACACCGGACCCGAACGCGAAGCGCGCGCGCAGTTGAGTTCGCTACCGGGGCCTCATTCCGGCGGCGCGTCCCCGAGGGCGGAGAGCTCGGCTGCTGCACCCCTGTGGCCGGGCTCCAGCTCGAGGACTCTTTGGTACATGAACCGGGCGCGGTCGATCTGGTTCCCGCGTCGGTAGAGAGTGCCCAGGAGAAAGTGGGCGGGGGTGCATCCGGGGTCTTCCTGAAGGAGGCCCAGCAGAACGCCTTCGGCTTGCTCATCCCGGTTTTCGCTCTTCATGTATGCACGCGCGAGTAACATCGACGCGCGTGTCTTGAGGGGGCCTTCGACATGTGACACGACTGGCTCCACCTTTTCAACGGCATCCGCGATGCTCCCTCGGGCCAATAGAGCCTCCGCGTCCCCGATAATGTCAGCCGGGTCGGGTGGCGGCGCTTTGCTCCGGGCCCGGGGGGGCTCGGGGGATAAAGGCTCGGGAGCCGACGGTGGCGGAGCAACGGGCGTCGGGATCTCGGGCCTGGACTGCGCCTTTGCCGAGGAAGGAGACGACGTGGACCGAGGCGTCCCGCCTGTCGCCGCCCCGGGGCGGGCACTCGCCGGTTTGCGGCGCGTGCGAGACGTCCGCTCCTTCTGATCGTAGTCGACGATCCCCGTGCAGACGAGGCCGAAAAGGCTCCGTTCCGTTTCCTCGGGGGGGACCGGGCTGAGGCTGATCACGCCGTGGGCGTTGAGCGAACCGTCGATCCGCGAGAGCACGAAGCCGTCCGTGGGCGTGAGGGTGATGCGTTGGGTCCGGAGCAAAGGGTCGCTCGACAAGACCAGGACGCGGTCCATGTCGCCCAGGACCTGACGAACCATCTCGGGATCCTGGACGCGCCGCGTGGCCTCGAGGATCACCTCTCCGGTGGAGAGCTGGCAGGCGACCTCGGATTCTGAAGCGCTCTCCGACAGCTCCTCGAACGAGTGCGAGCCTTCGGCTCCCTCGAGCATCGCGAACAGGATCTCACGCACGTGGAGGCCCAGGGCCTTCTCCAGACCCTCCCGGTCCAGAAGCCCCATACCCGAGAGAACGGGCCCCAGGCGCCTTTCCGCCTCCAACGCGCGTTCCAGATTGCCCTGGCTGATCACGCCGTAGCGCACGAGCACCTCTCCCAGGTGCTCCCCATCCGTGTCGCTGATCGCGTGGGTGATCTGTCCCTTCAGGATGCGGAGACTTCGGTGGCTCCGACCGGACGTGAAGTGGAGATGCCCGGACTTGCCACCAACGTACACGTCCCGCAGGATCCGGAAGAGCTCGCTCGGGTCGGGCCGGCCCGCCGGCGGCTCGGCCTCGGGCGCGGGCCGCGCCCCGAGGGCGACACGCTCGAGAGGCCTCGTCGTCTTGATTTTCCCGCTCGTCTCCGCCCCGGAGGTCTGGTGCCGCCTTCGGGGTGCGATCTCCCGGCTCGCGATAAGGGAAGCGTCGTCGAGGCAGCTCGAGAGCGCGTCGGCAAACTCGGCGCTCGTGGCGTAGCGATCCTCTGGATCCTTGGCCAGTGCCCGCTTCAGGACCGGGATGAATCGCTCGTACTCCGGTCCCGCTGGCAGCTTCAGTGCAGGCTCGTTGTGAGCAATCTGGAAGAGAGTGGCCACCGGAGTCTCTGCTTCGAACGGTCGTTTTCCGCCGAGCAGCTCGCACAGCATCGAGCCGAGGCTGAAGAGGTCGCTCCGGCCGTCCACCGGCTTGCCGTTCACCTGTTCTGGGGACATATAGGCCGCCGTTCCCAGGATCGCTCCCGTTCCGGTTACGGTGGACGATCCGAGGTGCGCGATGCCGAAGTCCATGATCTTGACCGTCTCGTCCTCGGTGATGAACACGTTGGCGGGCTTGATGTCTCGGTGGACGATTCCGAACTCGTGTGCCTGACCGAGCCCGTCCAGGACCTGCAGGACGATCGAGACCTTCTGAGCCAGCGCCAGGGGCGAGCGGCTGCCGACCTGGAGGAGGTCGTCTCCTTTCAGCAGCTCCATGACGATGTAGGGCGCGCTGTCGGTGTGATACCCGAGGTCGAAGACCGTCACCACGTTGGGGTGCGTGAGCCGCGCGACGGCTCGGGCCTCGCGTTCGAAGCGCTGCTTCTGCTCCGGGTCCTCCGCGATCTGGGGCAGCATGACCTTGAGGGCCACCTCGCGCTCGAGGATGGGGTCGACGGCCCGGTAGACGGCGCCCATACCCCCTTTGCCGAGCAGGCCGACGATCTCGTACTTCCCGATTCGCTCAGGTGATAGGCCAGCCTGAGGCAGGGATGACCCGTCTGTGCTGTCCTTGGGGGCCGTAGATTCGTTTTGCTCGCTCATGCTCAGGGGTGCTGTCCAGCCAAGGTGCGAGGCTTCGCCTAGATCCTACCTTAGTGAGATGCGTGCCAGACACCGTCGGTTCGCTTTCCGTCGGCCGCTTTTCTGCCACCAGCACAGTCCCGCTGGAAGACGAATCAGCGCTCAGGCCTCGCGGACGCGAGCTCGTCCAGACGCGCCCGGGTGGGGTCGACACCTACTCGCCCTGGGGAGTGTCTTTGGGCGACGGGTCCGGATCGCCCAGCTCGATTAACACGATGTCCGAGCCCTTGCTCAAACGATCGAAGACGATCTGCTGGCCAGCCGGTGTGACGTCGAAGGTGCGCATCGTGGCGGTCGGAGCAAGCCGGGTCAGCCGCCGGCTCTTCATGGTGGAGAGATCGAGCAGCCAGAAATCCTGTGAGGGCTGCAAGCCCTTCATGTAGACAAGTCCCGAGCCGTCCGGCAGGAAGCGCATGCGCTCGCCGGAGCGCAACACCTCGATCTCCGGCAGCTCGACCGGATCTCCATCGGGACTAACGGCCAGCAGCGCTGCGACCGCGTTGATCTGCGCGCCGGCGTAGACGATCAGGCTCCCGTCCGGCGACCACACGGGATTCAACGCCTCGCCGTCGACGATGCGCTCCGCGGCGCCGCCGTCGACTGGGATCTTGAACAGTCCCGGGAGACCGGTTTCGCTTCCTCCAGTGACGACCCATCGCCCGTCCGGTGACCACTCGGCCGCGCCGCGGGCGTCCACACTCTCCGACAGCACCCTGAGCTGGGCGCCGTCTGCGCTCAGAACGTGAAGGCGCCATCCGTCATCGCGCCGGAGCAACAGGACCACTGAATCGCCGTCGGGGGAGACCGCCGCCGGCTCGAGCAGCGCCGTCTCGCTGCCCTTCCAGATCTCCGCGACCTGGCCGTCCCCATAGCGCCACAACCCGTCACCGCTTCTCCGCGAGGAGAGATAGAAGAGCGAAGAGCCACCGAAACGCGGTGCCAGCGCACGCGCCGTCGGCAGGTCGGCAAAGGGTTCAGCATCGCTCTCGGTCGCCGGGTGACTGAGGATTGGCACGCTCCAGAGCCCCGCTTTGGGGTTCTGGACGGTCGCCACCAGGCGGCGCCGGTCGGCGCTGGCCGCCACCGAGGAGTACTGCTCCAGCCCGACACCCGCACGTCGTGAGACCCGGGTCTCCACGTCCACTGCCCACAGCCACGGCCCGGCCCCGTCCGGATCGCGCGCACTGTAGAGCACCGTCCTCTCGTCGATCGGCGTCGGATGCCTCACGTCCAGCTCCCGTCGGGTCAGTTGCTCCAGCTCCCCGCCATCCGGACGGACGCGCCACAGGTCCATCTCGAGGGTCGTCGGCCGGCCACGCACCACGTAGATCCACCGCCCGTCGATCGACCAGATCGGCTGGTGCTGGTGCATCCCCCCGGTGGAACCGAGGATCAGCCGGCTGTTCGTTCCGTTGCCGTCGGCGAGG
>CAXMOH010000436.1:0-2512 GCA_964194855.1 uncultured Hyphomicrobium sp. | reverse complement strand
TGACGAAGGGGATCTCCAGGTCCCTGAGCAGACCCTCGTCGAGGTGATAGACCCACCCGTGGACCATCGGGAACCCATCGTCGCGATAGCTCTTCTGGACGAACGCCGTCTTGATGACGTTGATGCACTGCTCCTGGACGTTGAGCTCGACGAGCCGGTCAAAGCGGGCACCTTCGTCGGCGATCGAATCGAGCTCCTCGGCGTGAAGGCGGTACACGTCGCGGACCTCGCGGAGCCAGCCGTTGAGGACTCCCATGTCCGTGGGCTGCATCGCTGCCTGCACGCCGCCGCAACCGTAGTGTCCGCACACGACGATGTGCTCGACCTTCAGGAGCTCCACGGCGTATTGGATGACGGCGTTGGCGTTGGCGTCGATGTTGACGACGAGATTCGCCACGTTGCGATGGACGAAGACCTCCCCGGGCTCGAGTCCCATGATCTCGTTGGCCGGGACCCGGCTGTCGGCGCAGCCGATGTAGAGAAACGCAGGCGCCTGTCCTCGCGCAAGTTGTGTGAAGAAATCAGGATCGCTGGCCCGCTTCTCTTTTACCCAGCGCTTGTTGTTCTCGAAGACCTGTCGATAGAGCTCTTCGGTCATCGTGTCGTTTCTCAGAAGTCGAAGCCGATCGTCACGGAGAAGACGACGGCCTCGACCCAGTGCCCGTCCTCACGTACGAAGTCCAGGTCCACGTGGGGTGCGATGGCGTATCGCTCGCCGACCTTGAAGTTATAGGCCGCCCCGAAGCGCCAGAGGAAGAGGTTCTCCTCCTCTCCAGGCAGGCGGTCCACGATGTCCTCGGCGATTCCGGGGCCGCCCTCGTGCTCTCGCTCGAGCTCGGGGCGCCGGGTCTTGAGCTCGAGGCCCGGTCCGGCGAGAAGCCGCCACCCGCTCCCGTGACGGTAGACGAAGGGTAGGACCGCCACAAGGGCGTCGACCTCGGTGATGTACTCCACGCCCAGCACGACGGCGAACCTCGGGCTGAACAGCCGCTCGTACTCGACCCCGACGGTGAAGAAGGTGTCCTTCTCTTCACTCTCGTACGTGGCTCCGAGAATCAGGCCCAGCGCGTTGCGTGCGTGCTCCTCGCCGTGCGCTTCGTGTGCGGCCGGCTCATCGGGCGCCGCCTGATCTTGAGCCCTCGCGGGGACGACTGTGAACCACGTGGCCACCAGCACGGCTGTTGTGCACGTTCCGATTCGGGCCAGCTGCAACGTGTGTCCTCCTTGTCGACGGCGTATCACGCGCCGCCATGCGGCTTCTCCACCGCCGCAGGGCGCCGCTAGCCATTCAGGATACCCGCCAGCAGACCATGCTGCACTCCGCGTGCTATCGGTCCAGAAGCCCGAGACCCTCCATCCACTGAGCGCACAGGCCGGGCCACTGGGAGAGCACGGGGTCCTCGGGGGCGAGGCCTACGCCGTGCCGCCCGTGGGCGAAGACGTGCATCTCCGCCGGGACGCCCGCCTTCTTGAGCGCTTCGAAGAACAGGATGGAGTTCATGACGGGCACTGCGGCGTCGTCGTCCGTGTGGAAGAGGAAGGTGGGCGGCGTTCGCGGGGTGACCTGAAGCTCGGAGCTCATCTTCCAGACGAGGACGGGGTCGGGGTCTTGACCGAGGAGGTGGCGACGGGAGCCGGAGTGGGTGGCCACGGTCGAAAGCGAGATCACCGGATAGCAGAGAACGGCGAAGTCGGGCCGGGAGCTCGTGCGCTCGACGGGATCCCCCGACTCCGGGTCGCCGGTGTCGAAGTGCGTGGCTGCGGACGACGCCAGGTGGCCCCCGGCGGAGAAGCCGAGGATCCCGATACGGGAGGGATCGACGCCCCATTCTGCGGCCCGGGCACGCACCGTCCGGATGGCCCTCTGCGCATCCTGGAGCGGGGCGGGATGCTGGTATCGGGGACCGAGGCGGTACTGCAGGACGAAGGCGGACACGCCGAGGGAGTTGAGCCATTCGGCGACCTGCTTGCCCTCGTGATCGGCCGCCACGACCCGGTAGCCGCCTCCCGGACAGACGACCACAGCGGCGCCGCTCGCCGTCTCCGCCGGGGCTCGATAGACGGTGATCTTCGGCTGGTCCGCGGGCTCCGACCCCACGGCGCCCGGGGCGCCGCCGTTCCAGAGGAGGTGGGACTCGCGATCGCCATGGGCCGTGTCGACGTTGGTGATCTCGTAGCGGGGCGTCTCCTGCGCGATCGACGCGGTTGGCGACAATAGCGCGAGCGTGGCCAGGGCGGCGACGATGGCCGTGCCCCCGAAGCTGTTCGTTTCGAGCGTGGACATGCAAACCTCCTCTGGCGGGCCTCTCCAGCCGGCCGATGCTAACCCAGCCGGGGCCGGGAGCTGCCGTCGCCGGGCTCGAATGTAGGCTGGCGTGAGGGAGGGAGGAGTCCATGAGTCGGAACGGAATGACGCTTCAGGACACCCGCCTTCGCCGAGGGCTTCCTGTGACCTTCAGCCTGGCAGCGCTGTACGCCCTCACAGCGCGTCCTCACGCTGCAGTACGTCACA
>CAXMOH010000435.1:0-10523 GCA_964194855.1 uncultured Hyphomicrobium sp. | reverse complement strand
CCGTGGCCGCAGCCACCACGCCGGGCGCCTGGCCCCCGTCGTGGACACAGGGCGTGGGCTGGTATCTCGTCGTCCGCAACCTTCTCATGCTCGGCGCAGCCCTGGTCCTGGGCTTCATGGCGGTGGAAGGAACAACGGAGGGGGTCAGGTCTTGAATCGTAGCATCGTGAATCTCATGGTCCGGCACGACGCTCCAATTCAAGACCTGACCCCGTGTTCCGCGGCATGAGCGACACCACCGCTCGTGGCGTGCGCGTGGAGGTAGAGAGCGCCTTCATCCCCGAGCGCAGCGCGCCGCAGGAGAACCACTACTTCTTCACCTACCGGGTTCGGATCTCGAACGTCGGCAAGGACACGGTTCACCTCGTGAGCCGCGAGTGGATCATCACCGATGCCGACGGCAACGTGGAGCAGGTGAACGGCCCTGGCGTCGTGGGCGAGCAGCCCGTCCTCGAACCGGGCGAGGCCTTCGAGTACAGGAGCTTCTGCCCGCTGCCGACAGCCATCGGCTCGATGCATGGCAGCTACCAGATGGTCGGCGCCAACGGCGAACGCTTCGACGCGAAGATCGCCCCCTTCTCCCTCGCCGTCCCCACCGCGATCAACTAAGGGAGCCAGTCGCCGTCGAAGACGAGGCTGGCCTCGCCGATCTGCCGGATGGACCCGCCTTCGGGCCAGGCCACCTCGAGGACTCCCCCGTCGCAGACAGCGCGAACCTCGCGTCCCGTCCGCCCGTTGAGAATCGAGGCCACCACCGCGCTGGCCGAGCCGGTGCCGGAGGCCTCGGTCGGGCCGACCCCGCGCTCCCAGAAACGCACGCGGATCTCGTCTTCTTTCAAGACGGTGATGAACTCGACGTTGGTTCGCTGGGGAAAGAGAGGATGGTTCTCGAGGGCCGGCCCCAGCGTGGCGATCATCGCGTCGTCGGCGACCTCGTCACAGAAGACGGCGCAGTGCGGGTTGCCCATGGACGTGGCTGTCACACGGAGCGTCCGGCCCCCGACCTCGATCGGGTGCGCCGTCACCGGCTCGCGGGGAGGCTCGAGAGCCATGGGAACGTCTCGCGACCCGAGCCCCGGGACGCCCAGGTCCGTGCTGATGCGGTAGAGCCCGTCCACCGCGGCCGCCACCTCGACCGGCCGGGGACCCACCACCGTGTGGACGGTGTGCGCCGAAGGCGCCCACCCCTCGCGCACGGCCAGGGCGGCGAGGCAACGCAGGCCGTTCCCGGAGATCTCCCCGGTCAGCCCGTCGGAGTTCACGAGGGTCATTCGGATCCCGTCGGGCGCGGGGGCGTGGAGCACCACGCCATCGCCGCCGATCCCCCGGTGGCGCTCGCAAAGGGCGCGCACCCACTCCTCCCGTTGGGACGGGGCATCGGCCTCGGCCACGAGGATGAAGTCGTTGCCCAGGCCGTGGGCCTTCGTGAACCTCACCGGTTCACGTCCGTGTCCAGGTCCGGCCGGGGTGGCGGGTACGTGGCGACGGTCAGGACCTCCTGGCCCTCGAAGCCTGCGGCCGTCCAGTGCCGGCCCGCGTCCGAGGTGTAGAAGAGTCCACGGTCGGTCGCGAGGAACGCTTCCAGGCCCGCCGCCGGTGCCAGGGGAAACAGGAGCGTCGAAGGGTGGCCCGGGCTCTCCGAGAGCCGGACCCAGTGTGCTCCGTTGTCGTCGGTGCGGTAGAAGCCGGCCTCCCCCGCGGCGTAGAGAAACGGGCCCAGCCACACGAGATCGTGGACGACATCGTCGGCGAGCCCAGCGGGTGTCCAGATGCTCCCGCCGTCGACCGAGCGGAAGACGCCCCCCGCGGCCGACGACGCGAACAGGACCGGATCCACGGCGAAGAACGACGACAGCGCCATCGCCCGCACCTCGCCTGCCGGAAGCCCACTCTTCGGAGCGGCGAAGGTCTCGCCCTCGTCCATCGTGACCAGGAGCCCACCGGCATGCGCGACCACGAGGGCGGGACCCGGCCAGTCGAGGCGACGAACAGGCCCGGTGGTCAGGGCCGTCGGCCCGAAGGTGCGTCCACCGTCTCCCGAGCGCAGAAGGCCAGCGTCCGTCCCGACAAACACCGTCGGGTCCGCCTGGGGCCAGCGCGAGATGAGAAGGCTCGAGATCCCCTTCATCGCCGTGACCGGGTGCCAGATCTCTCCGAAATCGTTGGAGATGAAGAGACCCTGATCCCCGGCGACGTAGACCTGGGGCCCGAGAGGAAGGACCACACGCGCGGGCCCGTCCAGACGGACCCCTGTCGTGGTCCCGCTCTCGCGCTCCCAGTTGCGTGCCCAGTCCCCTGATCGCCAGAGCCCCTCCGCGGTGCCCACGAAGAGGGTGAGGCTCGTCAAGCGCTCCGGGCTGCTCTGCCCGAGGGCGGTCCCTCCCGGCAGCACGAGAGCCAGGAGAGCCAGCGCCACCGGCCAGCGCTTCGTCATTGCATTCGCTCCAGTCCTCATCCCCTGGCCTCGTAGTCGACCGCGTAGACCGGGAGGCTCGACTCGACCCCCTTGAACTTGGCGTCGCCCGCGTAGCGGATCACGAGACGCCGGTCGATGACCTCGTCCTCGTACTCCATCCTCTCATCGCCGTGAACCAGGGCGATATGGGTCTCGAGCCGCACGAGTGTGTCGCGGCTGATGGCAATGCCCTCGTTGAACAGGGTCCCCTCCTCGTCGATGCCCACGTGCAGGCCCGAGACCGCCGCCTCTGGCTGGGCCGGCGACCCCGCCTCCTCGTCTTCGTTCTCGGTGGGCCTTCGGGTCGCAGACGACAGCCGCCCGGCGAGATTGACGTTGCGGCCGATCACCGTGGCGTGCACGCGGCCTCGGCCTGCAATGAAGCGGGCGAGGTAGACACGGCCGTGGTGGATCGCGATCCCCATCTTGAACCAGGTGCGCTTCTCGTCCCGCCTCCGGCGCAGCGACTCCTGGCAGAGCACCGCGGCTCGGAGCGCGTTCAGGGGATCGAGAACCTCCGCTCGGCTCGTCCCCCAGGTGACCATCATCCCATCGCCGAGGTACTTGTCCACGCTGCCCCCGAAGCGCTCGATGATGGGCACGAAGTCGTCGAAGACCAGATAGAGCTCTCGAGTGAGATCGCGCTCCGAGATCTGTCCCTCGGACGTGCGCGTGAAGCCCCGCAGGTCGAGAAACAGGATGGTGGCCGGCACGGCGTTGTTGAGAACGTGGGAGGCACCCTCGCCGAACTCGTAGAGCCTCAGTCCCCGGCTCCTCTTGTCCTCGAGGTCGAGCTCCTCCGTGGCGCTCCCGAGCAGCACCACCCGATCCCTGATGTGGGAGAGGATCTCGAATCGGCGGAGCCCCGCCGCCAGGTCCAGGAACGCCGCGAAGGGCTCTTCGCCGGGACGGCGCCGGGACTCGGCTCGCAGGATCGCCGACGAAGCGAGCCGTGCGCCTGCCCCGAACGGGTCCGCCAGCAGGTACGTGAGCACGGGTTCGCTGAGCACCATCTTCACGAGGCTCTCCGGCTTCAGGTACTGCTCACGGGGCAGGCCGGGCAGATGCTCCGACGCGCGGGCCAGAAGGCCCCGGTCTCCCTCGCGCAACCGTCTCTCCGCTTCCCGAACCAGCACCTGCTGGATCTCGAAGAACACCTCCGGAGCGATCCGGTATCGCTTGTTCGAGGACAGGAAGACGGTGAGCTCCAGATCCTCCGCCCGCACCTCGGTGAAGGCAAAGCCATCGTCGATGAGCGACGCGACCAGGGAGGTGTTCTCGGTCCCTCCCCAGGGTGCGGTCTCCCCGTCGTACCGGCGGCTCGCCTGGTCCATCCTCCGAAAGAAGGACTGCAGGAGGGGGAAGAGGGACAGCTTGCCCCGGCGCAGCGCTGGCGCCCGCGGCTCGAGCCTCACCAGATACTCGGCTGCGTCTCGAGAATGGGCGAGCCAGAACAGGTTGAGCAGCCCCTGGCGCCGGTCGGTGGCCAGCACCGAACGGAGCACCTCCATGAGGGCCTGCTCGTACTGCGCCACGTCGCGGCTGGGGTCGGTGCTGCGGGCCACCGCGGCCACCCCGATCTGGGCCAGCAGCGACTCGAGATACCGGTAGAGCAGCGACCTCAGCTGCGGGTGGGTGTGCACGAGGAAGACGTCGCGCTCGCCGTCCCTCTCGGGCGCCGGCAGGTCGGGCAGCGGGCTGCCGAAGAGGGACTCGATCTCCCTGAGGCCTCCCGCGACGTAGCGTGACGCGGCAGGGTCCCTGACGTAGAGCGAGGCCGACATCGAGAGCGAGTCAGCTCCGGTTGATCAGCTCCCGGAGCTCCTTGCCCGGCTTGAAGTACGGGACCCTCTTCGCCGGGACGAGGACGCCCTCACCGGTCTTGGGGTTGCGGCCGGTGCGGCTCGCCCGGTGGCGGACACGAAAGCTGCCGAATCCCCGCAGCTCGATCTTGTCGCCCCCCTGCAGCGCCTCGATGACCGAGGAGAAGACGGCATCGACGATGACCTCGGAGTGCTTGCGAGTGAGATCGGCCTCTCGTGCAATCTCATCCACCAGCTCCGCCTTCGTCATGCCTAGTCCTCCTCCTCCTCGACGGTAGCGGCGTCCTGCTGCGCTTTCAGGATGTCACCGATCGTGGAGCGGTCGCTTCCCGACGCCTGCTTGAAGGACTGGATGTCCTTCGTGACCTCGGCCGCCTTCACCGCCTTGATCGACAGGCCGATCTTGCGGTCTTCTTCCTGTATCTTGACGATCTTCATGGGGAAGGTGTCACCGGCATTGAACTGCGCCTCTGGGTTCTCGATCCGCTTCTCGTCGAGCTCGGACACGTGGACCAGCCCCTCGACACCCTCGGCCAGCTCCACGAAAGCGCCGAAGGTCGTCACGCGGACGATCTTGCCCTCGACGATCTCGCCGATCTTGTGGTGGGCCAGGTAGTCCTCCCAGACGTCGGTGGAGAGCTGCTTGAGACCCAGCGAGAGCCGCTGGTTGTCGGCGTCGATGTTGAGCACGACGGCCTCGGCGGTGTCGCCCTTCTTGAGGACTTCGGAAGGGTGCTTGACCCGCTTCGTCCACGACAGGTCGGAGATGTGGATGAGACCGTCGATGCCCTCCTCGACCTCGACGAAGGCCCCGAACTCGGTGAGGTTCCTGACCTTGCCGGTGATCTTGGAGCCGATCGGGTACTTCTCGGCCAGCTCCGCCCAGGGGTTCGCCTCGACCTGCTTCAGCCCGAGGCTGATGCGGTGCGCTTCCTGGTCGATTCCGAGCACCTGGCACTCGACCTCCTGGCTCACGGCCAGGATCTTGGAGGGATGCTTGACCTTCTTGGACCAGGACATCTCGGAGACGTGGATGAGCCCCTCGACACCCTGCTCCAGCTCCACGAACGCGCCGTAGTCGGTGAGGCTCACCACCCGGCCCTTGACCCGTGTCGCCACCGGGTACTTGATGGTGGCTGTGGTCCAGGGGTCGGCCTGCAGCTGCTTCATCCCCAGGGACACACGCTCGGTCTCCCGGTCGAACTTGAGGACCACGACCTTGATCTCGTCGGCGACGTTCAGCACCTCGGTCGGGTGGTTGATGCGGCCCCACGACATGTCGGTGATGTGCAGCAGCCCGTCGATCCCTCCCAGGTCCACGAAGGCCCCGTACTCGGTGATGTTCTTGACGACGCCGTCGAGGACCTTGCCCTCCTCGAGGCTCGCCAGGGTCTCCTGCTTCTTTTCGGCGTTCTCCTCTTCGAGGACGGCCTTTCGAGACAGCACGATGTTGCCGCGCTTCTTGTTGACCTTGATCACGCGCATCCGGAGCTCCTGCCCTCGGAGCGCATCCAGGTTGCGGACCGGCCGCATGTCGACCTGGCTGCCCGGCAGGAACGCCCGGACGCCGATGTCGACGGCGAGCCCGCCCTTCACCCTCTCGATGACCCGCCCGGTGACGACGCGGCGCTCCTGGTAGGCGCGCTCGACCTCGTCCCAGACCTTCATCTTCTCGGCTTTTTCCTTGGACAGGACGACGTAGCCCTCGCGGTCCTCGGTCTTCTCGATCAGGACTTCGACGGAGTCGCCGGCCTTGACGTTGATCTCCCCGTTCTCGTCGCGGAACTCCTCGATCGCGATCATCCCCTCCGACTTGTACCCGACGTCGACGATGACCTCGCTTTCGGAGACCCGCAGGACGGTCCCCCGCGCCACCTCGCCCTCGGCGAAGTTGCGGAAGCTGACGTCGTACATGTCGAGGAGACGCTCGTACTCCTCGGCGGCGTCGAGCTCGGACTGGGTCTCATCGGTGTCGGGGGTCACCGCAGCGGTGGGGTCCGGCTCGGCTGCGGGCACAATCGGGGCAACGACCTTCTCGGTCTTTTCAGTCTCCGGCATGAGTGGGAAGAAACCTCCAGGCTTCGGAATTGCGTTCGGTCTGCAGCGAGGCGCCCTGAAGAGCGCCATTTGCACCGCAGCCAAACGCCCAATCCTATGTAACTTATGCCTATCCTGTCAACACTTGCGAGGGATTGGCGCCCCCCGGCCTACCCCCGGGAGCGGGAATCCGGCAGCGCCCGCTCGAGAGCAGCCACGAGGCCGTCGACCGTGGACGGTGAGGCTGTGGCCAGGACGTCCAGGAGAGCCTCCCGGGCCGCGGCTTCGGTGGTGGGCCCGATCACGACGGCGGGCAGGCCCTGCGCACCCGCCCCTGCCGCTCTCGCAAACGCCTGCACGGCGGAGGGGGCGGCGAACGTGGCGGCGTCGAAGCCCTCGTCGACACACATGCGCACCGCTTCGGCAAGCTCTGGAGGCTGCATCGTCGTGTAGGCCGTGGCCACCGTGACCTCCGCACCCAACTCCCGCAGCCCCGAGGGTAGCTCCTCGCGCCCGCGGCTCGAGACGGGAATCAGCACCCGGGCCCCCGAAACGCCATGAGCCTCAAAGGCCCGCAGAAGGCCGACCGCACGATAGTCGGCCTCGGGCTCCAGATCGACCCGGTCCACAGGGAACGCCCGTCCCAGGGCGCCGGTGGTGGCGCGGCCCACGGAGGCGACCCGGGGCCCGCGCGCCCGAAGCCCTGTCGCCAGCCCCCGCACGGCGAGCCGATCCCGGACGGCCTCGACCGCATTGGCGCTGGTGAAGACGATCCAGTCGAATCGGTCGAGGCCCAGGAGCGCGTCGTCCAGGGGCGCCGGGTCCTCGGGGGGACCGATCGCGGTGGCGGGGACCTTCAGCACGACGGCCCCCCGCTCCTCGAGAAGACGAACGAATCGGGAGGCCTGATCGGTGCGGCGGGTCACCACGATCCGCCGACCCGCCAGAGACCCGGACGTGGTGCTCATGGAGCCAGCAGGGGGCCCGCGCCGCGGGACAGAAGCTCCTCGGCCAGGGTCCTCCCAACCTCGGCGGCGTCCGTTCCCCGGCTCTGGCCCCGCAGCACCTCCGAGCCATCGACCCGAGCCACCAGGCCGATCAGCTCGAGGCCCGCGCCGTCCTCGAAAGCGTGCGCCCCGAGCGGCACGTTGCACCCGCCACCCAGCGCTTCGAGGAACGAGCGCTCCGCCGCCACTCGCCGGGCGGTGGAAGGGTGATCGAGAGGCGCCACGGCTTCCCGCACCGCCGGGTCGTCGGCCCGGCACTCGAGTGCGATGGCGCCCTGCCCTGGGGCCGGAATGAACCGTCTGGGATCCAGCGGCTCGGTCACCTCGTCGACGCGGCCGAGACGGACGAGGCCGGCCATGGCGAGGAGGATCGCGTCGAAACGACCCTCTCGCAGGCGGCGGATGCGCGTGTCGACGTTGCCCCGCAGGTCGGCGATCGAGAGGTCGGGCCGAACGGCACGGAGCTGGGCCTGCCGACGAAGGCTCGTCGTGCCCACCGTCGCCCCTCGGGGCAGATCGTCGAGGCCGGCGCCGGAAGAGAGGAGCGCGTCTCGCGGGTCGGCCCTCTCGAGGATGGCGCACAGCTCGAGCCCGTCGGGGAGGACCGTGGGCACGTCCTTCAGGGAGTGGACGGCGAGATCCACCTCCCGAGCCTCGAGCGCGTCCTCGATCTCCTTGAGGAAGGCCCCCTTCCCTCCCACCGCCTCGAGACGGCGATCGAGGACGCGGTCCCCGGTGGTCGTGATCACGACCACCGAGACCTCGTGCCCGAGGGCGGTGAGCCGCTCCTCGACGTGCCCGGCCTGCCAGCGCGCGAGCAGGCTTCCCCGGGTGCCGATGCGGATCTGGCTCATCCTCGACGCGCCTTCACAGCCCGAACAGCTTTCGGATGAGCCCCACGTGCTCCGTGTGATTTCCGTTCCTGGCCATCTCCTTCAGCCGCACCGTAGGTGAGTGAAGAAGCTTGTTGACGATCCCACACGTCATGGCGTCGACGGCCTTCTCCTGCTCGAGCGTCAAGGGGCCGAGACGACGTCGGGCCTTCTCGATCTCCCCCCGCCGGATCTCGTCGGCACGACCGCGGAGCTCGACGAGGAGCGGCACCACGTCCAGCGAGTGGCGCCAGTCGAGAAAGTCTCGGGTCTCCTGGTCCACGATGCTCTCGGCAGCGGCCGCCTCCTTTTGGCGCTCCCGGAGGTTCGCGTCCGACACCGATTTCAGGTCGTCGATGTCGTAGAGGAAGACACCCGTCACCTTGCCGGCGGACGGCTCGATGTCCCGGGGCACCGCGATGTCGATGAGGAACAGCGGGCGATGGCGACGTGCGGCCTGCGCCGCCTCGACGTCGTCGCGATGCACGACGAGGCCGGGTGCACCCGTGCCGCTGATCACCACGTCGACCCGCTCCATCTCGGCGCGCAGCGCCTCGAGAGGTGCCGAACGTCCGCCCAGCGCGGCAGCCAGGTGCTCCGCCTTCTCCAGCGTGCGACCGCCGAGGACGGCGGCCCGGGCCCCGTCCTTCACCATCTGCCGCGCCGCCAGCTCGCTCATCTTGCCGGCGCCGACGAGAAGGACCGCACGCTCCTTGAGGTTGCCGAAGATCTTCCGGGCCAGCTCCACCGCCACGTGGGACACCGAGACGGCGTTGCGACCGATGGAGGTCTCCGTGCGCGCTCGCTTCGCCGCCGCGTACGAGCGGTTCCGCAGAGCGTTCAGAACGGATCCCAGGGACCCGGCCTCCGCCGCCGCCTCGTAGGCCTGCTTCACCTGCCCGAGGATCTGGGACTCGCCCAGCACCATCGACTCCAGGCTGGCCGCGACGCGGAAGGCGTGGCGGACGGCGGCGTCCCCCTCGTGCCGGTACAGATATTTCTCGAGATCGCCCGGTTGGCGGTGGTGGTACCGAGCCAGGAACTCCCCGACGGGCCGCGCCGTGGGCTCCGGCGCGCGCCCGTAGATCTCCACCCTGTTGCAGGTCGAGAGGATCATGGCCTCGGTCAGACCGGTCTCTTCCCGGACCCTGGCCAGGGCGTCTCCGAGCCGCTCCTTCGGGAAGGCCAGCGCTTCCCTTATCTCGAGAGGGGCCGTCTGGTGGCTCAGGCCGACGACGACGATCACCGAGCAGCCGCCGCCACACTGGGCACGAGCGTCGCCCAGGCAAAGGTGAAGACCACGATCCCGAAGCCCGCGATACCCAACCAGGCGGCCCGCCGGCCGCCCCATCCCGCTCGGAACCGCGCGGTGATCTGCACCACGTAGATCACCCACGCCGCCAGCGCCGCCCACTCCTTCGGGTCTCCCGTCCAGTACCGTCCGTTCAGGCTCATGTTCCAGTGGAAGCCCGTCAGTATCGCCAGGGTCAGGAAGGCAAACCCCCCGATGACGCTCCGCCCTCCGATCGTGTCCAGGCGCTCCAGGCTCGGGATCATGTAGTAGAACCGCCGCGGCGAGCGGGAGCGCAGCTCGTTTTCCTGGATCAGGTAGAGAACGCCCAGGGTGAACGCTGCGAAGAGCGCCCCGTAGCCGAAGACCGCGAGAACCGTGTGAACCGGCATGAAGAGCCCGCGCAGCACCGAGTCGGGCGGCGGGCCCTCGGGCGACAGGCTGGCCATCAAGACGAGGACGAAGGTGAAGGGGTAGGCGAACAGCCCCAGCGCGTCGACACGGGTGGAGAGGTAGACGAGAAGAAAGACGAGCACGGTCCCCCACGCCAGCAACGACGCCCCGTCGTGAAGGCCCGTCGACGGGAAGTGTCCGGCCTCCGTCCACCGCTGTGACAGCGCGGCCGTGTGGAAGGCAAACCCGAGAAGCGTCGACGCAATGGTGAACGTCGTCAGCAGGCGCCGACGCGTGATGACGTGCACGAGAACATGCACGGCCCCCACGGCATAGCAAATTAGGCTGAGGAAGAGATATGCGCCCGAATCCATCAAATCCGCCAAGTCAATCTAGCACAGGGGCATGCAGGAACGCCTGGTACCAAGGACCCAGTTCACCTCGCTCAGGAGCGACTCCACCAGGCCAGCTCGGTTGCTACGAATCGAAATAGCGCTGGAGCTCGTCGGGATCCCGGGTCCTGGTGAGAGCTAGCATGAGCAGGATCCGCGCCTTCTGGGGGCTCAGGTTGTCGGACAGGACGCACCCGAGATCCCGGAGATCGACGCCCTTGCCCTTTCCCGCATAGAGAGGCATCAGCCTTCC
>CAXMOH010000434.1:0-3631 GCA_964194855.1 uncultured Hyphomicrobium sp. | reverse complement strand
CCCCTGCGGGCCGTGCAGACCTCGCGGCTCGGCGCGTCGAAGGTCACCATGCTCGGGTAGGGCGAGGTGCGGCGCCAGAAGGTGTACAGGCTCCGCCGGTGCAGGGCTCCGCCGCTGCTCGTCTCCCATTTGAAGTCGCTGTAGGGGACGTTCCAGATTCCCTCGGGCTGCATCGGGTAGACGCTGGGCCCCCCGAGGGTCGGGGAGAGGAGACCCGATGCGGCCAGGGCAATGTCCCGGACCATCTCCGCTTCCACCCGGAACCGCGCCCCCCGGGCCAGGAGGCGGTTGGCGGGGTCCCGTTCGAGAAGGGCCGAGGACGTGCTGGAGGACTGTCGGTACGTGGCCGACGTCCCGATCGTCCGCAAGAGCGCCTTCTGGCTCCACCCACCCTCGACGAACTCGACGGCCAGCCAGTCGAGGAGCGCGGGGTGGGACGAGGGCTCGCCCTGTGTGCCGAAGTCCTCGCTGGTGAGCACGAGCCCGCGGCCGAACAGCGTCTCCCAGCAGCGGTTGACAGCGACTCGAGGGGTGAGAGGATTCTCTGCGCTGACGAGCCACCGGGCCAGACCGAGGCGGTTGGGGGGCTGGCCCACGTCCAGACGGCCCAGGGCCGCCGGCAGCGCCGCGTAGACCCGCTCACCCGGGCTCGTGAAGCTGCCCCGCTCCCGGAAAGGCGTGGACGGCAGCTCGAAGCCCGCGCGCTCCTGCATGACGAGTGCGGTCAGAACCGCCAGCTCCGCGAGCTCGACGGGTATGGCCCGCAGACGGTCCCGTGCCTCATCGAGTGAAGGTGCGATCGGCCGGAACCACGCGAGGAGCTCGTCGCGGTCCTCGAGCGCCCGCTCGCCCCGCGGCGTGTCCAGGACGCGACGGATCCCCGGTGGGACGGACAGGCCTCCGAAAGGGCGGGTCGAATCGGTGGCCGAGAGGCGGAAGCGTCCGAGGCTGGAGCGGACGTGGGGCCAGCGGGCCTTGAACTCCAGGCGGAACGTCAGGACTCTTCCACCGGCCTGTCCGTTGGGGGATGAGACTCTCGTCGGGTCCTGCGGCTTCTCCTGCGCCAGGATCGTGTAGTGCGGAACACCGATCTCCGCGTCGGTGGTGACACCCCAGCCCGTCGAGGAGTGGCCGTCGATGGCCAGCGCCGCCTCTCGGCCGGGGTCGGCCGCATCCGCGGCGGCACGGGCCAGCGGAAGGGGGCGGTCGCCCTCGCTCACGGTGACGCCGGTGACGATGAAGCCACCGGAGTCCGCACGTCCGGGACCCCCGCCGGGCAGAGACGGGTCCGGCAGCGCTTCCAGCCGAAACGCCGTGATGCGGGCATGAGCCGTCCGAGCGGTGAGCGTGTAGACGTCGCTGCTCTTCTTGAGATCCCCTGTCATCCGGATCGAGCCGTCCTCGAGCACCTCGAATCCGGCCTCGCTCTCCGCCTCGAACGACACGAGCTCGAGGGGCGTGAAGACCGGTGCCGGCCCCTCGATCTCCTCCTCGAAGGCCGCCAGGTCGTCCGAGAGATCCCGGGTCTCGATCTCGAACCGCAGCGTGTCGGCTTCCAGCCGCAGGGCTTCCTGCCGTCTCGCCTCCGCCGGTGTGGGCAGCTCGAGCACCGGCTCGTGCACCCACTTGTCCACGACCTCGCCGCCGGCGCCGTGGACCGAGTACTCCACGTTGTCGAAGAACGCCATCATCCGGTAGTAGTCCTTCTGGGAGAAGGGGTCGAACTTGTGGTTGTGGCACTGGGCGCACGCGATGGTGCTTCCCAGCCACACGGTGCCGGTGGTGCCGACACGGTCGACGAGGGCCTCGAACCGTTGCTCCTCGACGTCGATGCCGCCTTCCTGGTTGAGCTGGCTGTTCCGGTGGAAGCCGGTGGCGATCCTCTGCTCGAGGGTGGCGCCGTCCAGCATGTCTCCGGCGATCTGCTCCACGGTGAAGTCCCGAAAGGACATGTCGCTGTTGAACGCATCGATCACCCAGTCGCGGTACACCCAGGCGACTCGCGGCCGGTCCTTCTCGTACCCGTTGCTGTCCGCGTAGCGTGCCAGGTCGAGCCACGGCCTCGCCCAGCGCTCCCCGTAGTGGGGCGCCGTCAGCAGCCGATCCACCACCCGCTCGTAGGCCTCGGGAGAGCCGTCTGCGAGGAAGGCGTCGATCTCTTCGGGGGTAGGAGGCAGGCCCACGAGGTCCAGGCTCAGGCGGCGGATCAGTGTCTCTCGGTCTGCTTCGGCGGAGGGGGTGAGCCCCTCCTTCTCGAGCCGGGCGAGAACGAACGTGTCGATGGGGTTTCGGGCCCAGGTCCCGTCCCCCGGCGACGGCGGAGTCGGCCGGACAGGGGCGGCATAGGCCCAATGGCGCGAGCGCTCCTCCGCTGCGGCCTGCCAGGCTTCCGCCGGGCCCGGGGCCCCCGCGTCGATCCAGGCGGTGATCCGGCCGATCTCTTTGGGGGTGAGCGGCGCCTTCCCGTCGGGCATCCGAGGCTCCATCTCGCCGGTGATGTGCTGGACGATCAGGCTCCCGGCGCCGTTGCCCGCCACGATCACGTTCCCGGAGAGCCCACCCTTCCGAGCCTCGGCGTAGGTGTCGAGGCGCAGGAAGCTCTCCTGCTCCTCCGGGCCGTGACACGACACGCATCGTGCCGTCAGGATGGGAGCGACGTCCCGCTCGAAATCGGGGCTCCCGGCGATGGATGGCGCGCCTGGAGAACCCTTCAGGCTGCAGCCGGCGGCGCTCGCCACCCCGAGCACCACCGCCACCGACACGGCTTGCCGACCGCTGCGCCTCATCGCCTCGACCTCCGCCGCCCGGACCCGATGCCATGGAGAACGACTGGCCGAGTCTATCAGCAGGGGACCGCGGGGTTCCATCTCACGCCAATGTAGACTTCGTGGCATGGAAGTCGTCGATGTGTTCGGCACCGTGGCGGTCGCCGCGATGGCGCTCTTCTACGCCCTGGAGGAGCGCTACGACCGATTCATTCTGCTCTTCGCCGCGGCCTGTCTGGCCTCTTCCGGGTACGCGGTGGCGATCCGCTCATGGCCGTTCGCGACCGTGGAGCTCCTCTGGGCGGGGGTCGCCTTGCGGCGGTGGATCCGGGCCACACGGCCCAGCCCTTGACTTGAAGTGCACTTCAATGTGTAGCCTTCCTGAGA
Organism: uncultured Hyphomicrobium sp.; assembly: GCA_964194855.1. Lineage (GTDB taxonomy): Bacteria > Acidobacteriota > Vicinamibacteria > Fen-336 > Fen-336 > JAJDNS01. The sequence goes on along the minus strand of CAXMOH010000434.1, from coordinate 479 downwards.
ACGGGCTCGAAGGAGGGACCATGACTGAATCGACCGCTTCGGACGCTGGCGCGGGGACCTGTGGTTTCGAGGATGTTTGCGATCTCCCGACGGAAGCACTCCAGGATCGCTTGGCGATGATTCGCCGCGAAATCCTCCCCCTGGCGACGCGCCGCGAGGCCCTCTCCGACGGCATGGCGTTCGAGTTCAAGCACGCTCCCGCGATCCAAAAGACACTCGAGGACTTTGCCGAGTTCGAGCGCGAGTGCTGTAGCAGCCTCACCTGGAACGTCCGCGCGATTCCGGGGGAGATGCTGCGGCTCAGCGTCCAGGGGCTGCCGCCGACCTCGGATTTCTTTCGGGTCGTCGATGGTCCAGGAGAGACAGCCGCTCCGGGGCTCCTCAAACGGCTGACCCAGGCGGCCGGCCTCGGCGCCGGCAGCGCTTTGCTCTTGTGCTGCGTGCTTCCCATGGGAGTTGTCGCGCTGACCGGTGCGGCT
>CAXMOH010000433.1:0-5565 GCA_964194855.1 uncultured Hyphomicrobium sp. | reverse complement strand
CACGTACCCGGCGGCCTTCGAGGACAGGCGGCTCTTCAAGCCGTCGACAAGGGGGACGACGGGATTCCAGGTGCGGTCGAACGCGCGCTTCAGGGCCCGGAGATCGAGGTTCTCGATGCGTGCCTTGCGGGTGATCTCCCGGGCCACGCTCCGGGGAACGATGCCGATCTCCGCCTCGACTTCGGCCAGGGCCGCCTCGACGTCGAGCCAGCGCTGCAGAGTGGCGCGATCATCCCAGAGCGCCCGCATCGCGGCGCTCCCGAAGCGGTCCTTGAAATAGAAGGAGTCGAAAACCGTCGATGGCATGCGCGCCATCCTAGCATTCGTGAGAAACAGTCAGACGATGGTGGCGACGGCGGTGGTTCCCTCGCGGCGGACCTCGAGACGGGCGGGCATCCGTTCGGCGAGGTCGCGGACGTGGGTGACGATGCCGACCAGGCGTTGGCCGCCGTGCAGCGCATCGAGGGCCGCGACGACGGCGTCGAGGGTCTCTCCGTCGAGAGAGCCGAAGCCTTCGTCGAGGAACAGGCTGTCGAGGGCTTCCACGGCTCGTCCACCGGCGGAGAGGCGGGCGAGGCTCTCGGCCAGGGCCAGTGCGAGGGCCAGCGACGCGAGGAAAGTCTCTCCGCCCGACAGTGTCTTGACGGAGCGGACGCCGTCGGCGTTCCAGCGGTCGATCACGAAGAAGTCTTGTTCCGCTCGAGAGCCGGTGGCGTTCGCATCGCCCGAGCCCAGGCGAAGGGCATAGCGCCCCTGGGAGAGCGCCACCAGGTGGTGCGAGCCGTCCTCCGCCAGACGACCGAGAGCCTCCTCCTGGATCCAGGCCACGAGCTCGTTGGCCCGAAGGTGATCGGCCAGCGTCTTGAGGAGTGCGCCGTCGGCATCGAGGGCCGCCTTCTTCTCCCGCAGCTCGGAGGCGCGCACGATCTTCCGGTCGAGACGCTCGACCTCGCCCTGGAGCGCCCCACGTCGAGCGGCGAGCTCCCGTGAGCGATCCTGCCATTCCCTGCTGCGGGCCTGGAGGGCGTCGACCTCGTCCCGGCCACGGACCTCGAGCCCTTCCCACCCCTCGCGGGAGGCGAGAGAGCCGAGCGCCTGCAGAGACTCTTCGACGAGCGCCGCAGCACCCAGGCGTTTCTCGGCGATCTCCTCTAGCCGGGCTCCCGCCCCATCCCGCTGTGCCACAGCCGCGGCCCGCTCGGCCTGGAGCCTCGCGCGTTTCTGCTCGAGGGTCTGATGCCGGGCCTCGAGATCCGCCCGCTTCTTCCGCGCGGCCTCGAGGGTCAGAAGCTCGGTCTGGAGACGCTTCAAGAGACGACCGGCGTCGGCGCAGTCTTCGTCGCCGAAAGAGGCCTCCCTCAAGTCGTTCTCGACCGCGCTCCGCGCCGCCTCGAGCTCGCGGTGGCGCTCCTCGGCCTGGCCGAGCTCGCGTTCCAGTCCGTCGACGGACGCCTGGGCCTTCTGAAGCTCGAGGCGGGCGGCCTCGGCGGCGGCGGCAGCGTCGCGAGCCGTGGTCTCGGCGCGAGCCAGGCGCTTGTCGACCGAGTCGAGCCCGGGGGCACGACCCTTTGGCACCCGGGGCATCTCCTGCTCACACACCGGGCAGGCCTCCCCCGCCTCGAGCCCTCGCCGAAGCACGACGGCCGCGTGCTGGCGGTGCACGTCTTCTTTCTTTGCACGGGCCGCTTCCACGGCGGCATCGGCGTCGGCGCACGCCTCCTGGGCGAGTGGGATCGCGGCGTCGACCGCGGCCTGGGCTGCGCGGGCGCGTTCCAACCCCTTCCGCGCCTCGGACCGGGCTCGGTCCTGGCGAACGATCTGCTCCCGAACCCCACCCAGTTGCTCCGCGCGAGGCCGGGCGGCGACGAGGATGGTGTAGCGATCCTCGTCCAGGGTCAGCCCATCGGTCTGTTCGGCAATGGCCGCGAGATCCGCATCCACTGCGCCGCGGGACGCCTCGCCCTCGGCGATGATCCTCTCCGCCGCCTCCCGCTTCTCCTTCTCCCGGGACTCATCGTCCGCCAGGGACTCGACGTCGCGGCGTGCCCCGCGGATTCTCTGTGCCACTGCGAGCCCGTTGGCCAGGGCCGCCAGGGCCTTCTCCGCACCGGCCGCTCCCTCCTCGACTCTCGTCAGCTCGGCTCTTTGAGCTTCGAGCGCCTCAGGCGTGGCGTCGTCAAAGTCGCGGTCGAGCTGTCCGGCGATGAAGCCGGCCTCCTTCCGCGCGTCGCCCGCCCTCTGGTTGGAGAGCTTGTGCATGGCCTCGTAGACACCGAGGTTCAGGAGGGAGACCAGGATCTTCCGGCGCTCCTTCGGCTCGCCCTTGAGAAACGCGTCGAACTGACCCTGCGGGAGGACGACCGAGCGAGTGAAACCGTCGTAGTCGAGGCCGAGTATCGTCTCGACCTGAGCGCGGATCTCCCGCACCCGGTCGGCCAGGGGCTGCGGTTCGCCGCCGTCGAGCCTCTCGAGCAGCTGCTTGGAAGCCCCGGCGCGGCGTGCGGTTCGGGCAATCCGGTAGCGCTGCCGACCCGCCTCGAACTCGAGGAGCACCGAGAGCCGCTCGGCACCGTGGCTGATGAGCTGCTTGTAGTCGTCGCCCACCCGGGGGACCTGGCCATAAAGGGCGAAGACCAGGGCATCGATGAGCGAAGATTTCCCGACACCCGTTGGACCGGTGATCGCGAAGAGATCGAGCCCCGCAAAATCCAGGGTGAGCCTCTTCCGGAACGACGTGAAGCCCTCGACATCCAGCCGGAGCGGTCTCACTGCTGCGCTTCCTCGTAGATCGCGTGGAAGAGCGCGCTCAGGGCCTCGGGCGGCTCCGCACCGTTTTTCCGCGCGTAGTAGCGCGCGAAGAGCTCCCCCGGCTCGAGGCTGGTGCGGGGCTCTGAGTGGCCCGGCTCTTTACGCGGATGGTCGACCGTCACGTCGAGTGCGTTCGGCAGGAGCTCCTTGACTTGCTCGGCGAGACCCGGCACCGGCGCCGGCGTCTTGACCGTGACCCGGAGAAAGGCATCGCCCAGCCCGTCCGCCATGCCCTGCAGCTCCTCGAACGTCCCGGAGACGTCGCGCAGGCGGCGGCCGGCTGTCAGCGGCACGGACTCGATCGACGCGGCCTTCCCCGGGGACGCTTCCACGAGCACGACGCGCTTGTCCTGCTCCCGCTCGCCGAAGTCGAGCTCGATGAGCGAGCCCGAATAGAAAGTCTTCGAAGGGGCCGTCAGCTCCTGCGGCCGATGGAGATGGCCCAGGGCGATGTATTGGACGGACGCCGGCAGCTGCTGGGGGTTGATGCCGTAGATGTCCCCCAGATGAAGCTGCCTCTCCCCGGTGCCGAAGCGGGACCCGGACACCAGCAGGTGGCCGAGAACGACGTTGACGGTGGACGGGTCGAGGTCTCGCACGAGCCACGCGAGGATCTGCTCGATTCGAGCCGAGTAGGCCTCGTACCACGAGTACTCGGCGTCCATCACCATGCAGGCGTCGCCCACCTTGCGTTCCGGCACGAAGGGCAGCACGGCGACCCGGGCTTCCTCCTGCCCGTCCCGAGACGCCAGGGCCACCACCCCGCCCTGGGCCGGCGGCCTCACCTCGGGACGGACGTGGATTCCAAGACCCTCGAGCAGGGACGAGAGCGCGCCGAGCCTTCGAGGGTGGTCGTGGTTGCCGGCGATCACGACCGCCGCGATCTTCTCCGGGACGAGCCGCGCCAGGAAGTCGTACACGAGCTTCTCGGCCTCTGGAGGAGGCGCCGGCGAGTCGAAGACGTCACCCGCCATCAGAACGGCGTCGACCTTGCGGTCGATGGCGATCGAGGCCACCTCCTCGAGTGCGGCGGCATACTCCTCCATCCGCGAGCGGCCGCGCAGCGGCTTGCCGACGTGCCAGTCGGCGGTGTGGAGAAAGCGCACGGATCAGGCCTCGGTGAAGCCCTTGAACACGTCGGCTTCGGTCACCGTCGTTGCGACCTCGCTCTTGCGGGTGGCCCAGGCCGGGAAGGGAAAGCGCACGAGCAGAGGCGTCGGGATCTCGGGTTGCTGCACGATCATGGTGCCGGGCTTGAGGATGGCCGCTCGACCCCGGCCGGCGGCGGTGAGGAAGCCGTATTCCGACCTCTCGGCCTCGGCGGTGTCGAGACGTCCCACCACGCGGAGGGCGGCGTTGGCGACGATCCGCTTCTCGACCTCGCTGGCGGTCTGCTGCGCCCCGATGAGAACGATGCCCAGGCTGCGGCCCCGCTCGGAGATGTCCAGGAGCACCTCCTTGATCGGGCCCGATCCCTCCCGTGGGGCGTACTTGTTGAGCTCGTCGAGGACCACGAAGACCAGAGGCCGCGCCGTTCCCAGGGACTCCTTCTCCTCGAACATCCTGTTGAGAACGGCACCCACGACGAATCGCTTGGCTCGATCGTGAAGAGAGTGAATGTCGACGACGCTCAGCTGGCTCTTCTTCCAGTCGAGCAGGTGCTCCTCACGCTGCCCCACGCTCTCGCCCCGGATCAGGTGGCCGACGTGCCGCGCGGCCGCATGGAGCCGCCGCTCGAAGGCCGCCACCGTCCCGGGTGCCGCCGGCGAGGACCAGCGCTCGGCGAGGGATCGCTCCTCGGTGACGGGATCGCGCTCGGTCAACACCTCGACGAGAGCGTCGAACGTCTCGATCCTCCGACCCTCGACCTCGATCCAGGGGTCCACCGGGCTCCCCGCCTCCTTCGCCGCAGCCGCGAGCCTTGCTTCCACCCTGTCCACGACGAAGCTGAGCTGGCTCGCGGGGTCCTCGGCCTCGGCGAACAGGAACCGGAGGAGACCCTCCGAGACGACCTCGCGGATGGTCCAGAAGAACGCGGTCACGCCCTTCTGCCGGCTGCCGGTGGCGGGGAGGCGCTCGCGAGAGCCCGGCCGCACCGGAGCGAGGACCTGCACCGAGTCGAAGGCCTCGGCCGGCAGTCCGAGCCGTCCGTAGTCTTCCCGTGCCTTCGTCCCAAGACGGGCGTTGGGTTGATCGAGGAAGAGCAGGTCCTCGCCCTTCACGTTGAAGACGAGGGCGTGGGTGTTGGCCGCCTCGCCCTCGAGGGCGCCGGAGCGAAAAAGGCTGTAAACCAAGAAGGTTGCGTAGCTGGTCTTGGTAGCCACTCCGGAGATGCCCGAGATGTTCACGTGAGCGCCCCGGGAGCCGTCGAGGAAGTCGAGGTTGGCGTAGACAGGCTCGCCGTCACGGGACAGACCGATGGGGAGTCGTCTGTGCATGCCGTCGAAGAAAAGCGCCTCCTCGCGGCGCGCGCCCACGGCACGCCGCACGGCCTGGCCCGGCCGGGGAGGGACGAAGATCTCCGGCTCGACCCGCGTCACCCGGACGTGGGCCGCCTGGGCCACGGTCGCAGGGAGGACGCCCTTCTCCACGAGAAAGACGTCGGAGTCGAACGTGGCCCCTTCGTGCCGCGCCCTCACCAGGTCGACGACGCCGTAGAGCCGCACCTCGGTCCCATCCGGGAGGGGCGTCTCGACCTCCACCACGTCGTCGAGCTGGAGGTACTGGTGGTCCTCGAGGCCGACCCAGAACTCCAGC
>CAXMOH010000432.1:0-2371 GCA_964194855.1 uncultured Hyphomicrobium sp. | reverse complement strand
TCGTGGAGCACGGCCGCGGCCGCTGCCGTTTCTCCGGTTGCCGGCATTGTGCCGGCATCTTAGCAGAGGGGCTCGATACCGTACTTGATGTGGGAATGGCAGTCCCATATCTTCACGCGGTGGCACAACCAGAGCCGTCGGGTTCCGCGGACCCTCGGATCACGGTCGTGTTCCTTCTGTACGAGGCGGCGAGAGTTGCGCCGGCTCTGGTGGAAGGGCTCGCCCGTCAGGTCCACGCCGGCCACTCCCGCCAGTCGGACTGGCTCGAGGCTCTCTTCATGGACGATGCGTCCACCGACGGGACGGCCCGGGTCGTCGAGGAGGCGCTCACGCGCCTCGGATCTCCGCCCCACTGCCGTCTCGTGGTCAACCCCGAGAACCTGGGTCTGGCAGGCACGCTCAACAAGGCCCTCGGTCTCGTCCGCACGCCCTACGCGCTCACCTGCCACCTCGACTGCCGGTTCGGCAGCGAGGACTACGTGGCCTCGATGCTGGAGCTGATCGACCGCCACCCACAGGCGGCGGCGATCACGGGTCAGCCGGCTGTGGCGCGCGACGACTCTTTGCCGTTCGCGGAGAAGCTGAACGTCGTGACGAACCTCATGGACATCTTCCCGAGCGACTCGGCCGACGAGCTGGTGCCGGTGGGGTTTGCGGAGGGCCGCTGCGACGTGTTCCGGGTCGAGGCGCTGCGGGCGGTGGGCCTCTACGGCAAGGCGCTCCGGGTGGCTGGCGAGGATCAGGTCGTGGCCGCACGCCTGCGGGAGAAGGGCTACGAGGTCTACCAGGCGCCGCGGCTCGTCTACCACCTCTCGGTCTCGGGCGAGCAGGACACCGTTCGCAAGGTGGTGCGTCATCAACGGCTCTTTGGCCGCGCTCACCCCTACATCATGGTCCGCGTGCAAGGAACCCGGTCCGGGGTCTTCGGTCCCTCTGCCGGCACCAACCGGGCCCGCCGGGCGCTCCTGAGGATCGTCCAGGTCGCATCGAGCGGGGCCTATCTGCTCGTGGTGGTCGCTCTCGTGGCGGGCTGGCCCACGTGGCTGTGGGCAGGCGCCCTTGGCCTCGTGGTCCTCGCCAAGGCCGTCCTCTTCAGCCGTCACCTGCGCGCGGTGCGCCTCGGTCTCCTCGAGCTCGGCGCGTTCTTTCTTGTGCAGCCGGCGCTGGATCTCTCGTACACGGTGGGCCTCGTCCAGGGCCTGTGGCACCTCGCGCGGGGCAGCGCCCGAGGCCCCATCTCGTAGCCGCGCCGCGGGTCAGTCGTAGACGTATCCGAGGGCGCGGAGCTCCTCGAGGGTCTTGGGATCGATCTTCTGCGGCGCGAGGTCCTCTCGCAGGTCGCGGTCTCTCCAGGCCGCGATCTCGGCCGTGAGGGCTTCGACCCGGTCCGGGTGGTCGGCGGCCACGTTCCGCTGCTCCCGCGGATCCTCGCCCAGGTCGTAGAGCTCGACCCGCTCGATGGGGTAGGCCCCGCCGGGGGCCCCGGGGGGAGCCCCCTCCGGGTTGAAGACGAGACGCCAGCCGTCCGTGCGCACGCCGTAGATCCTCCCGTTGGTCTCGGAGAAGAGCGGCCTCGGCCCCGACGTGGCGGGGAGCGCCCCTCCCGGCATGAGGTCGATGCCCTGGAAAGACGAGGGCGCGGGAAGGTCCAGGAGACCGAGGATCGTCGGTGCAAGGTCGACGAGGCTCGCGGGGTGGTCGCTCACCGTCCCCTCCGGCACCACCCCGGGCAGCGCCAGAATGAGAGGGACCCGGAGCGACGAGTCGTACATCGAGGGGGAGTGGAAGAAGTAGCGGTTGTGCTCGTAGAGGTCCTCCCCGTGGTCCGCCGTGAAGACGACGAGCGTCGTCTCCTCGAGGTCGAGGTCGCGAAGCGCCCCGAGGACCCGGCCCACCAGCTCGTCGACGCGGCCGATCTCGCCGTCGTACAGCCCCACCACGTGGGCCACGTCCGCCTCCGAAAGCGTCCGGCCCTCTTCCCGGATGCGGACCAGCTCGTCGAGCCCGCCGCCGACCGAGGGACCGGCCGTGGTGAAGGCGGTGTCCCAGGGCGGCGGCGGCGAGTAGCCCGCGTGGGGGCCGATGAGGTGCAGCCACAGAAAGAAGGGGCGATCGCCCTCGAGCTCGAGCTGTGCGATCGCCGCCTCCGTCATCTCCAGGTCCTCCCGGCTCTGCTCGCCTGCGCGGCCGCCGCTGAGGCGGTCGAAGCCCGGGTGACGCCCCCGCTTCATGTTGGTGAGGAAGGCGGAGGTGCTGTAGTAGCGCCCGTGCAGCAGCCCGGCCAGGGTCACCAGGCCCTCCGGCATCTTGTGTCCGTTCCAGACCACCCCGTGGGCGCTCGGGTAGAGGGAGGTGTGGAGCGACGTGAGCG
>CAXMOH010000431.1:0-2935 GCA_964194855.1 uncultured Hyphomicrobium sp. | reverse complement strand
GCGGCCAGGGCGGCGTCCGGGTCGCCCTCCACGGCCTCCTGGGCCGGCGTGGACTCGGGGGCCTTCTCGAGCTCGCGCTCGTTCACGAAGTGGGGCAGGACCTCGTAGTCCACCTCGATGGCTCGGACGCCGTCACCGGCCCTCTCTTCGGTGTCGGCGGCCACCACGGCCACCTCGTCGAGGGCCCACTTGATCTCGGCGCCCACGTCCTGGATGACCTTGACGGCCTTGACGCCGGGCATGGCCTCGGCGGCGGTCACGTCGATCCGTGTGATCTTCGCGTGGGCGTGAGGACAGTGCAGGAGCCTGGCGAACAGCATGCCCCGTCGCTTCACGTCCAGGGAGTACTCGGCGACGCCCGTCACCTTCACGGGGCCGTCGAGGCGCTGGAGGCGTCCGCCGAGGAGGTTTCGCTTCTCCGGAGCGGGCCAGGTGTAGTCAGGCATGGCTCAGACCCCCTTTCCGGCGATGGCCTTGACGGCCTTTCGGATACCCATGTAGGTCCCACAGCGGCAGAGGTTGCCCCCGAGGCCCTGGGCCAGGTCCTGCTCGCTGGGGTTCGGGTGAGCGTCCACGAACGCCTTGCACGCCATCACGAACCCGGGGGTGCAGAAACCGCACTGCTGGGCGTCGTTCTCGACGAACGCCGCCTGGAGCGGGTGCAGGTCGTCAGGGGTCCCCAGGCCCTCGATGGTCTGGATGTCACGGCCCTGGGCCTCGATGGCCAGCATCGAGCAGGCGTAGGCGGGCTTCCCGTCGACGATGACCGTGCACGCCCCGCAGGTCGCCCGGTCGCACACCTTCTTGGCCCCGGTGAGATCCAGGTGGTTGCGGAGGGCGTCCAGCAGCGTCACCCGGGGCTCGAGGGTGGCCGTATAGGCCTCGCCGTTGATGCGGAAGGACATGGGAAGCGGCTCCGGGCCGACGAGACCGCCGGAGGCCGCCTCGGCCTCCGGCGCGAGCCCGTCGGCCACGAGGCCCGTGGCCAGGGCGCCCGCCGCGCTCCCCTGGAGAAAATCGCGGCGACTCCACCCGGAGTCGCGTCCAGGGTTCTTGTCGTCACTCATGGCGGCCTCCTTCTCTGCGCGATCCGTACGCTATCTCGGAAGCCGTGCCCGGATCAATGGAGAATTTGTGGCGAGGGCCCCCGCTGCCCTCCCCCCGGCGGAGACCCTGAGCTCAGGGGGCCACCAGCCGCTGGACGAACCAGAAGAGACCCATGGCCGCCATGGCGATGGAGGCGGGCCTCACGAGGGCCTCCCGCCGGCCGCCCAGTCGCGTCCACAGGCCCAGGACGACGACGGCAACGGCGATCACCGCCAGCTGGCCCAGCTCCACGCCGACGTTGAAGGCCAGAAGCGCCGTCAGTCGCTGACCTTCCGGTAGTCCCAGCTCGCCCAGGACCCCTGCGAACCCCAGCCCGTGGAGCAGCCCGAAAGCGAACACGAGAACGAGTCGTGACGGGCGGAGGCGGGGAGAGACGACGTTCTCGACGGCCACGTAGACGATCGAGAGTGCGATGAGGGGCTCCACGACCCGAGGGGGCAGTGCCACGACTCCGTAGCTCGACAACGCGAGGGTCAGCGTGTGGGCCACCGTGAACGCCGTCACCTGTGCGAGGAGCGGGCCGAGTCGCGGGCTGAGGAGAGCCAGCCCGAGGACGAACAGGACGTGGTCGAGACCCCAGGGCATGATGTGAGTGACGCCGAGGACCAGATAGCGGCGCAGGGTCTCGGTGAACGAAGCGGCGGGTCGCGGCCCGGCGAGTGGAATCGGCCAGCTCTCGCCTCCGGGCTCGAGCATCTCGACCGGCCCCGTCGGGTCTCCGGCACGGGTCACGGTGAGCCGCACCTGCGGAAACGCCCTGGAGGCGAAGAATGTGACCGCCTCCGCGCCCTCCGGCACGCGGCCCGAGAGCCGGGCCACGAGCCCCAGGGCTGCTGGAGGAACGCCCTCCGGCGGGGGTTGCCCTCGTCCCGGTAGACTCACCTCGAACGCCTCGCGCTCCCCGTCGAAGCGCACTCGAAGGCGGCGCTTCAGAAGGGCCAGGAGGCGCGCCACCAGCTCCTCGCGGGCGTCGGGGTCCAGAGCTTCGATCTCCGCGGCGAGGGCCGTCGAGTCGGCAGTCGACGGCGCCCCCAGCGCCAGGGCGTCGAGGTCACAGACGACATCCACGGTGTAGGTCCCGTCCGCGCGAAGCTCGAGCTGAACGTCAGTGAGCGTGAAGTTGTGTGCCCCGGCCCCGGACGGCAGGAGCGCCAGGACGGCTAGAAGGGTCGCGCGCCGCATGAGGCCCGCAGCTTAGCAGGCACGAAATAGGGGAGCACGCGAAGAGTCTCTCCGTCGGCCCGACGGAGAACGGACTGTTCCTCGAACGGGGTCTCGCGCGCGTTCGAGGAACGATAGCTAGAACCGCACGAGGTAAGAGGCCTTCACGAAGAACTGCCAGCTGTCGGGGCCGACGCGATCGGTTCGAATCAGCTCGGAGCCGTCGTCGGTGGGCATCAGCCGGAGGTTGTTCTGGTTGTTGTTGTAGCCGACGTAGAGAGCGGTCCAGGGGTTCACCAGGTACGTGGCGAGGATGTCGAAGTTGAAGTTCTTCGACGTCTCGAGGGACGTCAGCAGGGGATCGGCCACCAGGGAGTCGTACTGGACGATCGTGCGCAGACTGATCCGAAGCGTGGGCTGCCAGCTCAGCTTCCCTCGAAGGATGTGGTTGTCGAAGACGCGCTGCCCGTTGGACTGCTCCTTGACCCGGGAGAAGAGGTACCGCCCCTCGAGCTTGATCGACCGCGTCGCGAACCAGGTGAAGTTGAGGTTCCCCTGGGTCGAGCTCGCGAGCTCCGGCGCGACCCCCTCCGGCGGCACGAGGTTGATGACCGTTCCCCACGCGTACTCCCCGCCGATCGTCACGCTGCTGGAGTAGCTGCTGTTC